>CAZFPQ010000218.1:0-12385 GCA_964521065.1 uncultured Bacteroidia bacterium
AGTTGGAAAAAAATAGCTTAGAAGTGGTTGCTCGCAGAGGTAGTAAAGAATGCAGGTGAGACATTCACCATCAATCAGCGATTGAATACTCCATCCATATTTTGGATTGATTGGGGAGATGGAACGGCTCCTGCAGCCTACCGAGTCGTCAGTATAGGACATTTTAACTATAGTCATACTTACCAGCAAGGAGGAACCTTTCAAGTCACCGTTTATGCTTGTACAGATTACGTTACCCACCTTGATCTTAAGAAACAAGGCGTCACCCAATTGAATGTAAGTATGCTGAGTAACCTGATTTCTCTGCTACTTAGCAACCAAGGAGTTTCGGATGCCTCACGACTTCTGCAAAACTTGGTACCTCCGGACCCTAGCTTTCGCTTACCCTCAGCTTCCACTCCTCATCCATTATGGAGGTTGGATCTATCTTATAATAAAATGGCTCAAGCGAGCTTAGACTTAAGTGATTTTACCAATTTAGAAATACTAAAACTCATAGATAATCGAATAGCTAATTTGGTGGTCAATGGCTTAGACAGCCTTAAGATATTTAATGCCCAAGATCATTATAAGACCCTCAACTGTACCCTTGACTTGAGGGAGTCTCATAATCTAGAGGAAATCAGGCTTGATGGGAGGACTGGTAACCCCGTAAATAGCCAAGTGAAAATACTCCTAGACTCCTTGCCTAAGCTATGGTATATTGATGTTTCAAGAGCTAACATAGTCGATACCTTAGACCTTTCTAAGGCTACCTCTCTTTTAACCTGTGCTGCTTATCAAAATCAAAATTTATCCTTCTTTTTTCCTCCTGCGCCGATGTATAGGCTCCCTATATCCGGGACTCCTCACCCTCTTAAGTCAATTCAGCTGCGCAACAACAAAATGGCTCAGGACTCCTTGGATTTGAGTCACTTTACCAACCTAGAAACGCTAGATCTTCGAGATAATCGAATGGTAAATTTGATAGTTAATGGCTTAGACAGCCTTAAGATATTCAATGCCCAGGACCATTATAAAACACTGAACTGTACCCTAGACCTGAGGGAGTCTCAAAACTTAGAGGAGGTGAGGCTTGATGGGAGAACTAGTAGCGTGATCAATAGCCAAGTAAAGATACTTTTGGACTCGCTACCTAGACTATGGTATTTTGATGCATCAAGGTCTAACCTAGTCGACACCCTAGACTTATCAACGGCGAAATTGCTTTTATCCTGCGCAGCTTATCGGAACCCTAGCTTGAAGTGTTTTATACCTCCTTCAACGTCATACAGATTGCCTATATCAGGAGTTCCGCACCCTTTAAAGACACTCAACCTATACGAGAATAAAATGGCTCAATCTACTTTAGACTTGAGCCATTTCACCAATCTGGAAACGCTGAATATTCGGGATAATCGGATAGTTAATTTGGTGGTCAATGGACTGGATAGTCTTAGGATATTCAACGCTGAGACCCACTATAAGACCCTTAATTGTACCCTAGATCTAAGGGATTCTCATAATCTAGAGGAGATTAGACTTAATGGGGGTACGAATAACGTAGTGAGCAGTCAGGTAAAGATACTGTTAGCTTCAGTGCCTGAACTTTGGTACTTGCATGCACCTAGATCGAACCTGATAGATACGTTGGATTTGAGCACAGTCGAATCCCTTACCACTTGCATTTTGAATGATAACCAATTGGACGCCGAGGCAACTGCTCAAAGCTTGTTGAACTCAAACCTAGCGGGAAATCCTCCAACTCGGACGGTTAATTTGACCAATAATTCGACTGCGGTAGATCCTATAACTGCGGTTAGCTTGGGTACCCTGGGTTGGACGGTTACGTACTGATCGATATTACGCATCAGGTTGTACAAAAGTGCACATAGTTGAATTAGGGATTCAAGACTCGATCTAACTTCTTTCTTTTTCGAACTTGAAATCTGTGTGAGAGTAGGATGGAAGTCACCAACTGGATTTGCAGTCATTCCTATCAATTACGGGAAAGAGAATTTTCATCGGCAGCTCTGGCCCCATGCACTTTTGGAAAGTAAGTTCATCGGTTCTCACGCCACTATAACCTAACCTGCGAGTCATTTCGACAAGCGCAGCGCGGAGAAATCTCACGGGTAGCACTGGCTCCGCGCTCCTCTGGAAAGCAGCTCCCGTGAGATCCCTCCCTTTGGTCGGGATGACCCAGGCGGTGGTTATTGGTTCTCACCCCACCACCTAACACCCCAAGTAATTTGGACAAGCGCAGCGCGGAGAAATCTTGCGGGTAGCACTGGCTCTGCGCTGCTATGGAACGTAGCTCCCGTGAGATCCCTCCCTTTGGTCGGGATGACCCGAGTGGGTGCTTATCGGTTCTCCTTTTTCTAACAGCTAAAATCCTGAGTCATCACGAATGTCTGTCCTGAGCGTAGTTGAGGAAAGAGGAAACCCCGTCTGCGGAAGCCTTGGCGCTACGGCACCCTCACCAGTCCACCATCGCCGTCTGACGGCTTTGCGCCGTCCCTGACCTCAGTCCGATGCCCTCTAAGCGAGCTTTGAGCAGGCGGGTCACGCGGTTGAAGTGAATCAACTCGGCACCGGTAAGGGTGAGCCCGGAGGGAATTTCCACTTTGCGGGGGTCAATGGCTTTGCCGGACTGGAAGAAGCGATAGCGGAACATGGGCCGCTTGAACTCGGGATGACGGCCAGAGTAACCAATGACTTGACCTTTGTAGACCGTTTGGCCTTTGCTGAGTCCTTCTAAGGGGTCTCGCAGAAAGAGGTACTGGGTGGAGAACAGGCCGTTGTGGCGAAGGGTGATGTACTTGCCCCGTCGGTCGGTGCGCCCCAGGTCTACGACCTGACCGTCGGCGGTGGCTTGGACTTCGGTGCCTACCTCAGTCAGGTAGTCGTTGCCGTAGCGATGCTGACGCATGGTGACGCCATCGGGTAGGGTAGGGCCTAGGGGGGATTCCAAAAATTGGCTATTGAGACTTTTGCCTTCTAAGTCGTAGAAATCTCGTAAGCTGTCTCGGTCAAAGAAAAAAGCATGGTAATCTTGGCCTTGCTGGCGAACCTGAGCGGCGAGGATTTTACCAATTCCGACCACGGCCCCATCTACCAGTTGCTCTTCGTAAACTACTTTGAAGAAGTCGCCTTTATCTAAATCCCGAAAGTCCACCGTCCAGCGAAAAATTTCTTCCAAACGAGCACTGAGGTTGCGGTCCAATCCCGCCTCTTCGATGCTGCTGTACAGAGAGCCAGTAATGATGCCCCCTATCTCTTTTTCTCGCAGGCGAACTTTCTTGTTGCCTTCGAACACCTTTACCCCTTCGCGCAGGTCAAAGACCACGAAGCTGGCGTCGGTTTTTTCGTACACGAAATATTGGACCTCCTTGCTCAGGTTGCTCTTGATGATGGTGATGGGCCGACCGGCACGCATGCGGCGAACGTCAAACACAGCTTGAGACCGTACCTCGATGCTGTCAATCAGGGCTCCTGGCACCCCATGCTCCTGGAGCAAGTCGGTCATGTATTGTCCCTCTTCCAGATAGGCCTGTAGCACGCTGCTGCCTTTGACGTCTAGTCCATACTGTTCGTAGGACATCTTGCGAAGCTCAGGCGCTGGCAGTTGAGAAGGAGTGGTGTTATTCTCTTGTGGATCAGAAGGACAACCACCCAGCATCAGGCCACTAATCAGCAGCAAAATGGATAAGGAGATGGTGGAAGAGTTGAACAATTGTGCCCGTTATATTTGTGGTCAAGTCCTTCATTGTCAATACCCTGGAAAATTGCACATTTCTGTTCAAACAAAAAAACCAATCGAAGCCCTGAATGATGTTTCCAGGCAAATTTTTAAGCATTGGAGGGAATGATTTTGCCCGCGTGGAATGAGATAATCGATCCGCATCGGAGTCTAGAATTTAGCGGTGGAAGCAAGAGACTGGTTGGAGCACTTGGACCGAAGAAGTCGGGGTAGGGCGGTACGGGGTATGATGTATGAGGTATGCCTTAACTTCTTTAACTATTTTAACTCCTTAACTCCTTAACTCCTTAACTCCTTAACTCCTTAACTCCTTAACTCCGGTTTTCTCTTGGCCTCCTGTTGAAGCTAAGAGGTGGTAGAGTGGTTGGCTAATATTTTTTAATGTTTAGACATCAAATTTTGAAACAAAATGTATTCTGCTTCGTTTTGATGTTCAAACATTGATTGAATTTTACTCTTCATTCCTAAATTTATTGATCATGACTTACCACGAAAAAGCCCAAGATATCTACAACCATCTCGCTCAAGGAAAGCTACTCGAAGCCTTTGACAAGTACTATGACGAAAACGTAGTGATGGTGGAGGCTGACGGTCGCAAGCGCGAAGGAAAAGCCACCAATCGCGCCTACGAAGAGCAATTTTTGGGCATGGTCCAGGACTGGCATGGCATGGGCGTAGACGCCGTTACGGCTGATGAAGCCAATAAGGTGACCACCGTTGAGTCTTGGATGGACGTCACCTTCAAGGACGGCAACCGCCAGACCTTGAAGCAAGTAGCTGTTCAGCGTTGGGAAGGTGATTTCATCGTAGAGGAGCGTTTCTTCAGCGGGGCCGCTTAAGCAGGATTACTTACTAGAACGAGAGTGGACGATGGGAGCTTCTTGTCGTCCACTTTTTAGTCGATATTAGGAGGCTGAGATATAGAGAAACTGAGAGTCACAAATCTCAAGCCCTCGCTAGATCCCCCGCGCTTTCGTTAGCCTCCCGCGCTTCCGTTAGTCTCTGCGCTCTCATTAGTCTCCCAGGCCCTCGATAGCTCTCACGCTCTCGTTAGACCCCGCTCTAACGAGAGCGAGATTCACCCATTAGGAATCAAAAGCCCAATGCCAATCTGGGCGTTGAGCAGGAGAAAGCGCCGCATCCTGCTGGCCATCAGGTCCAGCAGGAACTTTTCTCTATCGGTCCCCACCATGCCACGTTGCCAGTTCAGGGGCCATCCGGCTTGCAGAGACAGGTCAATGGCCAGGCGATCTTGGATGATCCATTGGTTGCCCAGGCTGAAGGCAAGAGCGAGGTCATAGTAAATGCCCAGCGCGGCCCGGTCGTCAGGGGAAAGGTTGCGCTCAGGGTCATTGGCCACTTGACGCAGGGTGATCAGAGAAAAGGCCTGATAGGGGCCCACCGGAGCCAGATTGCCTCTTCGTAAATAGCTGTAAAATTTCAGGGATAGGTCTAGGGTTTGACCTTGTAAACCGAGCAGACCGCTGTTTCCCTCATATTGATAAAAGGTTTGAATGCGGTAGGGAGCCAGGCTAGATTGAAGCGAAAGCCTGCGGCTGAACACAAATTCTGCTCCAAGGGCGGGCGCACCTTGTACCCGGACCTGTTGTCCCACTAGTACCTGGCTAAGATTGAAGGAACCACTTCCTTGTAGGCGCAAAATCAATCTTTCTCCCAAATAGCCCTGAGACCAGGCCGGAGAACTTAGCAAGGATAAAACCAACAGCAGGCTTACTTTCCGCTGCCAAAGCCCCCGCCTCTCAAGCCTCTCACGAGAAAGTAGCTGCGGTAGGTACGCTGCAAACAGTCGCCATTGGGGCTGCGGTAGTACTGAGGACAATTTTCCTTTATTTTTGAGATGGTTTGGCGATTGTTGATCCCGCTCAAACCCCAGCCCATCACTGCGCCGGCGTAAGCGGTTACGCCCATGCCTAAAAATAACAAAACCACGAGAAATTTCGATAGTAAACTCATAATCTATAACGTGGACTTAAATTCTTTTCTTTTGCATTGCTAACAACATGACCAACAAGGAAATCAGCATGGCCAAGAAAAAGTACCTTGAAACCATGACTCCTTGATTCAATGCGATTTCCAGCCGCCCATTAAATGCGGCCAGGGACTCGGTGTTGCCGAAAAATTGTAAATAATAGGTTCCAGCGCTATCGACTCGGAAACGCTGAGATTCATTCATGGACTTTTCAGTCCACTGTCCTTCATCGTCGTAGCCGGTGTAGTAGGAAAAGTTCCCCTCGAGCTCGTTGATGGCTTTTTGGTCGCTGTCGAGCAAGTAGGCAAAGACATATATCTCAGAATTGACCGGGAGATCGTCGACGTACCAACTGATCTGGTAACTAGCCTCTTCTGGAAGAACCAAGGGTTCTGAGAGGGTTCCCTGTTCATTCAGGATATCATTAAGGGCAAGGCTTTGATCGGCTAGGCGCGTTCCGGTATGATTACAGGTCCACAAGGTCAAACCTATGAAGGCAAAAAGAGCCAATCTCGCAACCTGATAGACAAAGCGCCAATCGGCTGCTTTTTGTCGAAGTCTGTCTAGCTCTTCGTTGTTTGAAAAAGCTTCGAGAATTTTTCGTTTGGAAATAGGGGTCTCCTTGAAAAATTCGACCTCTTTGATTTCCTGCTGATTGGCCATGCGCCATTCGGCGAGGTAAGAAATGCCATGATCCAGAAAGGATGCAAAACGAATCTGGTCTTTGTCCTTGATTTGATAATTGGACTCCCCTTCAAAGTAGATTACCTCGGCATTGCCGTACTCCTGTACCTGCCTTTTGCGCTGACTTTTGTAGAAGCTCATGCGCAAATCTTTGGGCAGGAGCATGGGGACATCAGGAATGATTTCTTCGGACAACTTAAACCCTTCCCTATCCTCTACCAAATACATGTAGCTACGGTCCTCGTCGATGAGCAACCATTCGTCGTACACCCATACTTCGTTGGAGTAGCCACTTTCCCCATCTTCCCGCCAATATTCCTTGTAACGCATGCGCCAGCGGGTGCGGGATATGACTTGATAGGCTTTGCCTTCAAATTCTGCTACCAAGCCCACTTTGAGAAAAGAAAAAGGAGGGTGACGTTCTGGACTGGCTAGCTTGCGAATAATTTTGTGCGCTTCGTCCTCAGCATCGAGCACCGACCCACAATATTGACACATGATTTCTTTGGCCCTGGGGTGAACCAAGGAGAGAGAGGACCCACAACTGGGACAGTCAAACTTCCTCAGGCTGGGGGCAGTATGGGTATGGGTTTGGGTTTGCTCCATGGGTCTCGGCAATGGTTGACTAGCTCAAGGGGATTTGTTCCCAGCGGGTGGGGCGACCTAAAAATAGGCTTTTTTCATCAGGTAACAGTTCTACACTCACAATTTGTCCCAACCACAGGCCTTCTACGAAATCTGC
Organism: uncultured Bacteroidia bacterium; assembly: GCA_964521065.1. GTDB lineage: Bacteria > Bacteroidota > Bacteroidia > J057 > J057 > CAYVAP01. The sequence continues at coordinate 7,159 of CAZFPQ010000218.1, forward strand.
ACTCTCACCTGGGACGATTCGGAAGGGTAGTTCGCCCTCTCCTCCTTCTACGTGGGCTCGGCTTTTGGAAGTCAAGAAGACAGGCTCCCAGTTTCCACCTAGGTCAGACCACTCGCCAATTCTGGCGTCTTCGAAGCGTAGAGGCTGGGATAGCTCTTTTTCTTTTTGGAACATCACCAACTGGCCGTCGTCTTCCTGTATCCAAATCGGATTTCCCTGATCTAAATCAATGGCATACCATTCGTCCCAAAAGCCGTCTTCATAGGCCAGTCTTAGGCGTCCCAAAATCATGAAGGGGCTTCCCTGGTTGGGACTGCGGCGCTGCTGCCCGATGGCCAACTGGGAGCCATAATCTACCAGGAGGTGTTTTTCCCCGGCGGCTTCCAAGCTATCGGCGTTTAGGTGACTGGTCTGCCCACAATAATCGCAGACGAGGGTTCTGGCAGTCGTCGATCGGTAGGGGACGGGACTTCCGCAAGAAGGACATTCAAAACTTCGCTGGAATAGCAGTTCACGCATGGGAGACGGGGTAAATGAAGCTGGTCGTATAAGGACTCGGAAGGCGACCAGAAGTTGATGAATTTAACAGGGAATTCATCAAAAAAACAACCTGCCCTTGTTTATCCTTGATTTTGCCCTCCGGTCAGAGGGGAACGCTTGCCCATGATGCCCAGCTTCCATTGGCCATTTTTAGGAACAGGAAAAACATAACCTGTAACGTTTGCGCCGATATTTCATGCCAGATCAAGGAAGAAAAATCGAGTTTGGCGGGCCAATCGAGCTTTTTTCTGACGCTGAGATGGGATGGAAGATCAAGCGAAAGTGCATAGCTGTTTTTTGACTGTTCCTTAATTAAAATTCTCCGTTGTATTCCTGAATGGCCTTAAAGAGACAGCGAGCCACGGCCTTTTGACCTGCCCCAGTTGAAAGAAGTTTTTCTTCGGTCCGATTAGAGATAAAGCCAATTTCGGTCAAGATGCCAGGAATTCCAGAAACCCATAAGACCATGAAGGGAGCTTGTTTTAGGCCTCGGTCGAAGCTGCCCAAATCTTTCCGGTAGTAACGCTGCACTTTGTCGGCCATGCGCATAGATTCGGTGCGAAATTTATCCCTAACTAAGTTGAAGTAGATATAGGACTCGGGGGATTTGGGATCAAAATCTCCGTACACATCTTGGTAATTGTCTTCGTAGAGAATGGACCTGTTCTCTGCCATGTGGGTACGGTAGCTTTCCTGACCCGGATTGAACCCCAGTACGTAGGACTCTGAACCTGCACTTTCTGGGTTGTTAGAAGAATTGCAGTGGATGCTGAGGAAAAAGTCGGCCTGATGGGCCTGGGCGATTTTGCCTCGTTGATATAGGCTCACAAATCGATCCTTTTCTCTGGTCATGACCACTTTGATTTCCGGCATTTCCTTTTGGAGCATATCTCTTAGCTCCATGGCTACCTCTAAGGTCAGGTCCTTTTCAAAGCGTTTACGTCCTACTGCACCTGGATCACGGCCTCCGTGGCCCGGATCGATGACCAAAACCTTGATCGGGCCTTCTAAAGGTGGGGTGGGGTCGGTACTGGCCGGATGAGAGCCAAGCAGGATAAAACACAACAGAAGTGCGACGAATTGAGCGCCTAGGGAGTGCATATAAGTTTTTTCTTAGGTAAAACAACCAAATACAGGGCCATTTACACTTTGCTAGCAGAAATGAGGGGATGTATATTTGCCCCGCTCCTAAATGGATAACGTGAGTTTGAGAGGTGAGACGTTGAGTTTAAGCGTTGTTGGCCAATAATGTCACCTAGATACATCGCGTGTTTTTTGGAGGATAGTGCCTAAAACTAAATTTTATCTACCAGCTCGACACAATACTGAGAATTCTTAGGCAGGGAAACAGGCTACTTTTGTGCTGTTTCTTACTCGGTGCTTGGGGCTTCACCAGGGCCCAGGTTACTCCCGATAGCGTGACTCAAACAACAGATACCAGCTTGGTCGCGGGGGATTCGCTCTCTATAGATTTTGCCCCTGGAGATTCCCTCATGGCAGATTCACTGATGTCCGATAGCTTACTGAATTCCAGCTTTGGTCCATCAGATTCGGCTTTTCTTTCTGGAAGTTTCCCCCCCGACTCTTTGCCTCCGGCTAACCCCCAAAATGAGAGACAGCAGCGCATCATAGATTCCCTACGTAGCAGCAGCGACTTAGACGCCACGGTGAGTTACAATGGGGCTGACAGCATTGTGTTTGATGTCCGGTCGGGGAAATTGCTTTTGTACACCCAATCTTCACTTTCCTATCAGGACATCAATCTCAAAGCGGAATTCGTCGAGGTAGACATTGAAAAACAGCAGCTTCAGGCACGTCGCAGTCCCAATGCCGCTGACGACGATCCGAATCTGCCCGAATTCAGTCAGGGGGAAGAAACCTATCGGGCTCAGACCATGTCTTATAACTTTGGCTCAGGCAAAGCTCGGGTAACCGGAGGAAAGTTGGTGCAGGAAGATGTCTATGTATTGGCTGACGTGGCTAAGTACCAGCAGGATGGTTCCTTTCACGGGGCAGATGGCAAGTTTACCACCTGCGACCTAGACCATCCGCATTATTACATTGAGGCCAAAAAGCTCAAGGTACTTCCTAGCCGACAAATCATTACAGGACCCTTACGGCCTGTCCTTGCTGGACTTCCCATTCCTGTTTACCTGCCCTTTGGCTTCATTCCGGGGAATTTGTCTTTATCGGGCAAAAAGCGAGGCATCCTTCAACCCCAGTACGGGAATGCCCAAGATCGGGGCTTTTTCTTACGTGGTCTAGGCTATTATTTTCCGATCAATGATTTCTTGGATCTAGCGGTGGATGGGGACATATATACCCGAGGGGGGTGGCGGGTTGGGGCTACTACCAATTACAATGTTCGCTACCGATTCAGTGGAAGTCTGAACTTCCAGTACGGCATTCAGCGCTTCAATGAACCTACCGACCCCGATTTTTCGCGTACGGCAGCCTGGTCGCTACGTTGGTCTCACCGCCAGCCTTTCAATCCTACTTCCAGCCTGAGTGGTTCGGTCAATATTTCTAGCTCGCGACAGTTTCGGCAGGTAAATGTCAATGACCCTAGTTATTTTGACAATAACTTGAATAGCTCGGTTTCCTATCAGAAAAGCTTTAACAACCTGCCCTTTAGCTTCAATGTCTCTGCGCGGCATCAGCAAGATCTCAACCAAGGAACGGTTTCCTTGTATTTGCCAGATTTGACGCTGAATATGACTCGGCAGACGCCTTTCCGACGCATCACCAACAAGCGCCTGGAATTCCTCAAGCAGTTGGGGATCAACTACAACATGCGGGCGAGCAATTCGGTGGTAAATGTCGCCGATAGCCTTTTTGCACCGATTTTCCTCAACTTCAATGATACCCTGACCTATCAATCTGGTGGCACGGAGCTGGATCCAGAGTTTACCTCCGACCTAGGCCGCTCCTTCTTCAACAGTGGCATGCAACACAATGCGTCTACCGCCACCAGTATCCGCCTTTTCGATAAAAACCTGACGATATCCCCCAGCTTCAATTACCAGGAAGTATGGTACCTGGAGACCATTCGCCGCCAGTGGAACCAAGAAGATCGAAAGGTCGAGGAAGTAAGTGTTCCGGGTTTTGCTCGTGGCTATGAATTCAACACCAATGTGTCTGCCACCACCAACTTTTATGGACTGTACTACCTGCCCAAGACCAAGCGTCAGGTAGCTTTCCGTCAGCGATTTAGCCCCAGCTTAGGTTATAACTTGCGGCCGGACTTTTCCGAGGATCGCTGGGGTTTTTACCGAGAAGTGCAAACCGATACCCTTGGCAACACCCAAGAGTACAGCATCTTCCAAGATGGGATTTACCGGGGACCTTCAGCCGGGGAGAGCCAATCGGCGACCTTTAGTTTGAGTTCTGTGGTGGAGATGAAGTACCTAAAGAAAAATGCCGATGATCCTGACTTTGACGAAAAAGATAAGTTTGAACGAGTCAACCTGATCGACAACCTCAGTGTAAGTACTTCCTACAATTTTGCTGCTGATAGCTTTCAGCTTGCCCCATTGCGTTTGAACGCACGGACTACACTCTTCAACCGCAAGCTGACTTTGAATACCAGCGCCACCATGGACCCCTATGTGTTTGACTTTAATGATGTACCTTTTCCTTACGATCCTGGTTCGGCTAGGCGCCAAAATCGATTCATGATTGAAGAAACGGGACAGTTAGGTCGGATTACCCGGGCCCAAGTCAGTTTGTCTACCACCTTCCAAGCCAAGGAAGATCGGGGCAGGGGACAGGAGGGGGATGGCTTTGACAACGAGGAATTTGACCAAGTTCAAAATTACTACTACCAATACGTAGACTTTACCATTCCTTGGTCGCTCAGTCTGCGCTACAACCTCAGTTACAACAAGCCGGGATTAAATGAGGCCACCGTTACCTCTACGGTCAATATGCAGGGGGACGTACGTTTTGGCTCTCAGTGGAAAATTCAGTACACCACTGGTTTTGACCTCGTTCAGCAAGAGTTCACCAATACGTCATTCAGTATTTTTCGAGACTTACACTGTTTCCAGCTGAGCTTCCGATGGATTCCTTTTGGGCCAAGAAAGAGTTACTCAGTCGTGATTTCAGCGAAGAGTTCGACCTTGAGTGCACTTAGGGTCGCTAAGAATGATTTCTGGACGGATCGCTTTAGGTAAGAGAGGGCGTCAACTCCCTGGCAGCTTTTCACCTTTGGCCGAAAGCTCTGCCAGTTGCTGGATGCGTTTTTGCCGGGTCTTATCCGTTTTGGCTAGTTTGACCCAGCGCAAGACGAAGCGCTTGCTAGAGTCGTTTATCTCATCAAAGAAAGGTCGAGCTCCTGGGCGCCCTGCCAAGGCCTTGGCCAAATCATCTGGTACGATCAGTTGATCTACGTCGTTCATGAAATCCCAGAGGCCCTTGGCTTTGGAGACTTCAATTGACTTTAGCCCAGCAGGGTGCATTTTCCCCGCCTCGATGAGGCTGGCGGCTCTATCTTTGTAGGTTTTGGCCCAATGCTGGGCCTTACGAGGGGAAATCAATTGCATGGTGCGCTGCTCATCCACCTTACGTCTGACCCCGTCGATCCAGCCAAAACAGAGTAATTCATCCAGCACCTCTGAAATAGAGACATATTTAGTATCTGACCGAAAACTCAAATCAGGAGTGTAACCCATTGGAAAACAGCTAC
>CAZFPQ010000219.1:0-12367 GCA_964521065.1 uncultured Bacteroidia bacterium
GGGCCCTTAATCCCAAGTACTCGTGGCAAGACAAGTTTTGGCCGTAAAGGAAAAACCCAAACAGCCTCTTAGGTATGTAGCTGAAAGTAAAGCGAGATGGGAAGACCATGGGCAAATAAACTAGTTGATCTTGAGGTTAGAAAAAAACGAGGTATTTATACCCATTGATAACATAGCTCATGAACATTGCAAGGCCAAAGATTTTCCCTCTTTCTGGATAAATGAAAAATCTTGAATTACATTTATAATTAGAATAGAACACCACACATTCCCAGCCTTTATGAAAATTGGTATTCTGAAGGAAAGCAATGATGCGAGAGTCGCGATGATTCCAGCCGTTGCCGCCAAGTTAATTAAGCTTGAGCATGAGTTATTCCTGGAGACAGGAGCGGGAGAAGGGGCATTCTATGCCGACGAGCAATATCAAGCCGAGGGCGTGAAAATCGTTTCTCGTGCCAATCTCCTAGAAGAGATGGATATGCTGGTCAGCTTCAATCCCATGGATGAAGCAGAGCTTGGAAGCCTAAAAGATCAGATGATCTATCTCTCCCTCTTCAATCCTCGAGGCAATCCCGATCTTAAATCACAGCTTGCGAAAAGCAGCATTCGCCCCTTTAGTATGGATGCAATTCCTAGAACGACCATCGCTCAGGCCATGGACGTTCTCTCTTCTATGGCATCGTTGGCCGGCTACAAGGCTGTACTAATGGCTGCGGATTACTTACCGGGCTACTTCCCGATGCTAATGACGGCCGCCGGGACCATCCCCCCTGCCAAAGTACTGATATTAGGTGCTGGAGTGGCGGGTCTACAAGCTATTGCTACTGCTCGTCGCTTAGGTGCGACGGTAGAAGCTTTTGATGTGCGGTCTGCCGTCAAGGAAGAAGTGCAAAGTTTAGGCGCAAAATTCGTGGAAGTAGAAGGAGCCACGGAAGATAAAGGAGCCGGAGGATATGCTGTAGAGCAGTCCGAAGATTACCAGCGTCGCCAAAAAGAGCTGATTCATGAGCGTGCTGCACGCGCCGACGTGATCATCACCACGGCCAATATTCCTGGCCGCCAGGCTCCTCTGCTCATAGAGCAAGCGACCATTGAGGCCATGCGCGCAGGTAGCGTGATTGTGGACTTAGCTGCCGCTACCGGAGGAAACTGCGCTCTCACTAAAAATGACCAAGTGGTCACTCATCAGGGTGTTCGCATCATTGGCGATTCCAACCTGCCAGGTAAGATGCCCCGTGATGCCAGTATGTTGTTTGCCAACAACATCCTCAACTTTGTAAAATACGTGTTTGAGCAGGGCCCTGATCAGATAGACTACCAGAACGAAATCGTGAAGGGGACCTATCTCGGCAAACCGGTTGTTGAAGCAAACTCAGACGCCTAATCCCTTATCCACCTTTGGATCTCCTTTTGAGGAGCTATTAGAAAAAACGCATTTATGGAAGTGCTCATAGAATTCATCAACAGCAACCTCACCATGATTTATGTCCTGGTGTTGGCCATTTACTTGGGATTTGAATTGATCTCCAAGGTTCCTACGGTATTACACACGCCCCTGATGTCGGGCGCCAATGCCATCTCTGGCGTGGTGATAATCGGGGCTATTACCCTCATTTTGAGGGCCGAGAGCAATGACTACTTGGCTTTAGGGCTAGGCTTTGTCGGCATCATCCTAGGGATGATCAACGTCGTAGGAGGTCACGCAGTGACCAATCGCATGCTTGAAATGTTTAAGAAAAAGAACTAACGAATCATGGTGCTAAATACCATCGTAGATTTGGGTTACCTAGTTGGGGTAATCCTATTTATCCTCGGGCTACGGAGACTCAGTAGCCCCAAAACGGCCAGGAATGGCAACCTCACTGCCGCAGTAGGCATGGGAATAGCCATCCTCGTGACCTTGCTCCCTTTGAGCAATGGAGAGCCATTTGACTTGGGCGACAAGGCGCTCAATTACCTGTTAATTTTTGTTGCTCTAGCTATTGGTGCAGCCATCGGGATGGTTTCGGCCAACCGCGTGGCCATGACCGCTATGCCGGAAATGGTGTCTATTTTCAATGGACTGGGAGGAGCTTGTGCCATGGCGATCTCGGTAATTGAATTGGTGGCCTATCAGTCTCAATTCGATGCGACTGGAGCAGATGCCGTTTCTATGGGAGTTCACGGGACTACCCAATTGGCGATGTTCGTAGGAGCTGTTGCCTTCACGGGTAGTTTGCTGGCCTATGGCAAGCTCAAAGGCTTGATCAATGACCGTAAAGTCAAACTGCCTGCGCCTACTGCGATCAACATGACCCTGTTGGCGGTCATACTGGCGGGTATCATCTATAAAATTGTGGTGCCAACTTCTCCCTTGGCCGTTTCGATGGCCATCATGGGAATCGCCTTGATCTACGGGATTACCTTTGTGATTCCGATTGGGGGAGCAGACATGCCTGTAGTAATCTCTTTGCTGAATGCCTTTACGGGAGTAGCCGCCGCCTTGGCCGGGATCGTATATGACAATCAGGTGATGTTGGTGGGAGGTATTTTGGTCGGAGCTTCGGGTACCATCTTGACGGTATTGATGTGCGAAGCCATGAACCGATCCCTGCTCAATGTGATCATTGGAGGGTTTGGAGGCAGCAGCAGTGGAGTCGCTACCGACGGCGACCAGATCGTGCGGGAGGCAACTCTCAACGATGCTGCCATTCTTTTGGCCTACTCTAAGTCCGTTGTAGTCGTGCCAGGCTATGGAATGGCAGTGGCTCAGGCACAAAAGACCGCACATGAACTCGAACAGATATTGGAAGAAAATGGGGTTCAAGTTCGCTATGCCATCCACCCTGTAGCCGGTCGGATGCCTGGTCACATGAACGTACTTCTTGCAGAAGCTGATGTGTCATATGACAAGCTGATGGACCTGGACGATGCCAATAACGCATTATCTGATACGGATGTGGTCGTGGTCGTAGGAGCCAATGATGTGGTAAACCCAGCGGCCAAAGACGACCCCGGTAGCCCAATTTACGGCATGCCCATCCTCGATATCCTACAGGCCAAAACGACCATCGTCCTCAAGCGCTCGATGAGCACGGGGTATGCGGGAATCCAGAACCCTCTGTTTTTCCATGAGAAGAATCGCATGCTTTTTGGAGACGCTAAGAAATCTCTAAGCGGACTGATTGATGAGGTCAAGAGCCTCGTGTAAGCCTTATGCGAATTATCTGAGCAAGGACTAAAAATCTGGAGTCCTAGGCTTGGATTTTCCGAGAAATAAACATTTATTAACAGGAGATAAAGCCTATTGGACGGGTTTTGTCTCCTGTTTTTGATTACTTCCCCTTTAACCTTCTCTCAAAAATTTAATTGGATGATTGACTATAAATCATTGGAGGGAACATAGGTGAAAACTAAACCTAGTTGTAGGAAAGTGGAGGCAATTACCTATCAATAAGCCTGCTTTTGTGGGAAAAAATGTAGCGCATAGATTTTGCGCATACTGCTTGTCATAATCTTGGGTTCCTATCAGCAAAATTTACTTTTGGCGCCGCCCCAGATCCCTTTCCTTTAGTCATCTATAAACTGGCTACCATTCATGTGAATTCAAAAAATCGATCATCTGCCTATTTGCCTGATTATAATTTGCCATCTTAAATGTTCTTATCTGGATCGTCACCCACCTTTAGCACAGAAGAAAGCGGTTTCTTGACTGCTTTGCTAGAAGGATTTGACGGCTCCTATGCTCTGCTAGACCAGAATCTTTTCCTTTTAGCTGCGGGACAGACTTTTTTAACCTTAACAGGGCTCGAAAAGGGTGGATTGCCCAATCAGTCCTTAGCTACTCATTTGCCGGACTTGGGTGGTTGGTTAAGTCATCTGATTCAAAATTTTGGTGTAGGATTTTCTCATGTAGAATGCATTAAGTTTTCGATAGCTGAGCAGGGGCAAAAAATGAAGCGGTACTTAAAGGCTAAAGCGCAAGTGATAGCTTCTGGTGAAGCTGAGGATCCAATCAAAGGGATTCTTTTACAAGTGCGCCCTGCTGATCCTGAAGAGCAAGAGGTGGAGTTTTTATGGGAATTGGCTCAGCTGATAGAAGAATTGCTGGCAAAAGTTATTGGGGCGGGAAAAGGGCTACTCCATACGGCTATCAATGATAGCTTGGCTCATTTAGGGCGTTTTTATCAATTGGACTGTAGCTTTTTATTCTTAAAAGATGTAGATGGAAATCTGGATACGTCAACTTTTTCCTGCTTTCATGAATGGTTTGCTAAGGGATACACTCCGAGTCACTCAAAAATAACAGGAATCTCTTTCGAAGGAGATTATAGCTGGCTAGGAAAGCGGCTTCAGGCCTTACAAGATGTACATCTCCCGAGCATGGACTCCTTGCCAGATTCTGCGCAAAATCTCAAGGTAGCATTTGAGGTAAAGGGCGTGGAGTCTGCCTTGTTTGTTCCCTTTTCCCATAAAAAGGAACTGGTTGGTTTTTTAGGCTTTGAAACCGTTCATCGTGCTCAAAGTTGGAGTGCAGAAGAGATCGGGCAACTTCACTTAATGGGGGAAGTGCTTGGTACCGTCATTCAAAGCCAGCGAACCCATGAGGCTCTATTACAAGCTAATGAACAAATAAAGCAAATATTAGAACTGACCTCTGAGCACATCTTTTATATTGAATTTGACGAACCCAATAACCCCTCCATTGAATGGTTGACAGAAAAGCATCCTTGCTTCGATCGAGATCATCCTGATGATTTTGACCTTACCATTGTTTCGGAATACATGCATCCCGACGATGTAGGCCCGGCCATGGAAGATTGGCAGAAGTTACTGGCAGGGCAGGAGACTCGGAATCAGTTCCGGGTCAAAGACTACCGAAATCAAGCTTACGTATGGTTCCGAACCCTTTCGCATCCTGTACTAGATGAAGAGGGGCAAAAGCTGCGGGGAATCTTAGGCTCTTTACGAGACATAAGCAAAGAAATCCTAGCTCAAGAACAGCAGAAAAAACTGGCCAGTGACCTGCTAGATCGCAACAATGAGCTGGAGCAGTTTGCTTATATCACCTCCCACAACCTACGGGCTCCGGTAATCAACCTTAGTAGCTTATTGGAGTTCATTGAGCCAACGGAACTAGGAAGTTCAAATAACCGAGAAGTGATTGAAAAAGTGAGTTTCTCTGTGAAACGACTTTCAGAGACCTTGAGCGATTTGATTCAAATCGTCACCATGAGGGATCAAAACCGGAGGAAACTAGAGTGGCTGTCCATCCAAGAGGTCTATGAACGTGTACATGCCTCACTCAGTGAGCAAATCCTTAGCTTTGGAGGGGTAATCCAGCTAGATTTAGAAATTGACAGGATCTTTTTTTCGAAAATTTATTTCGAAAGCATTTTACAAAATCTTTTAAGTAACGCACTGAAGTATCGATCTGTTGATCGCCCTCCGCATATTCAAGTCTGTAGCTTGGAAAAAGAGGGTGAAACACTGATCCAAATTACGGATAATGGAATTGGGATGGACCTCAGCACGCATGGGCACCGGCTTTTTCAGATGTATCAACAGATACATGAAAATTATTCTGGTAGTGGCCTAGGGCTTTTCATCGTAAAATCCCAAATTGAATCTCTGGGCGGAAAAATCTCGGTTGAGTCCGCGCCAAATCAAGGAAGTACTTTTTCTCTTTATATCAAGCACCCGATTGTCACCGGAATGATTTGAGCGACATTCCCCCAAACGAAACTTTCATGAGTACCATCAAAAGGGCTTTAATCATTGATGACGATGAAATCAACAATTTCATCTGTATCAAAAATATGAAGGACACAGGCTTTGCTGAATATGCTTCATATTGCCTGAGAGGCCAGGAAGGCCTTGATGAACTGAATGATGCCTTAGAAAACCGGAAAGACGATCTGCCTGACGTAATCTTTCTGGACATCAATATGCCTATGATGAACGCGTGGGAGTTCCTAGAGCAGTATAAGTTGATCCAGCCTCGGTTTGAGAAAGCCGTCAAGCTGTTTGTGCTTTCCTCTTCTGTGTATCGGAAAGACATTGAAAAGTCAAGCGAATACGAATTGGTCTCGGATTACATCATTAAGCCGCTGAGCAAAGAAAGCTTGAAACAGATCAAGGATAAGTTTTTCCCTGGGGAAGATTGATGAGCTTCCTACCTAGACCTTGCGGTTTATCTCGGTCATGGTTCTGCTGATGCCGATGCTCACGAAAGAAAACACAGCCTCAACACACCGGTCTAAAATTGCGGGTAAGGCCTCTTGTTCATCTCTTTGGAACGGGGCGAGTACGTAATCGACCTGGCCGCCAGATGGGAAATTATTGCCTATTCCCACTCTTAGCCTCGGGTAGTCCTGGCGCCCCAATAATTGGTTGATGTTTTTCAAGCCATTGTGCCCACCGTCCGATCCCTTTGCCCTCATCCTGAGTTGACCAAACTGGATAGCTAGGTCATCATAGATAATTAGGGATCTTTCTAGAGGAATTTTTTCTTGTTCGAGGTAATAGCGGACTGCCTTCCCACTGAGGTTCATATAGGTGCTGGGCATGATTAGAACTAGCTGACGGCCTCGATGCTTAATGGTAGCTACCGAAGCATATCGCTTTACTTCTGCAATCTGATCAGCTTTTGCTAGCAGTCGTTCTATGACCATGAAGCCCACGTTATGGCGGGTATCAGCGTATTCAGCTCCTATGTTGCCAAGACCGGCGATCAGGTATTTCATGGTAGAAAAAGCCAGTTTGCCTTGTTCGGGGCAAACTGGCTGTTATGGTAAATAAGTTTGGTAAACCTATTGAGAAGCTTGCTTACTACGTAGAGAACGTGGGATTTCTACGGCAGCAATGGTAGCAGAAGGAGAGGTAACTACCTCAATGTCTTGGACGTCTAACTCGCCAACTTTGCGAGTCTGGCCCAAGTCCAAATCTCCAACATTCACCTCAATGAAGGCAGGTAGCTTACTGGGAACTCCCTTGACTTTGAGCTTGCGAAGTTTCGTAGCCAGCTTACCACCTTTGGTTACACCTACTGGAGTGCCAACCATCTTGAGAGGCAGGGTCAATACCACTGGCCTGTCGTCGGACACTTGCAAAAAGTCTACGTGCAATAGGTGATCAAATACTGGATGATACTGAGCTTCACGTACGATGGCGTCAACGATTTCTCCTTCAACGTCCAGCTTTACGAGATAGGTCTCTGGGGTGAAAAGTGCTTGCTTCACCTCCTTGCTGTTGATCTGTATGTGTTTAGCTTCGGCCTGATGATATACTACCCCAGGTACCAGCCCCTCCGTGCGAAGGTCTTTGGCGTTGCGCTTTCCAACCGCTGGGCGGCTTGTCGCCTTAAGTTCGATGGTCTTCATCTGTTCCCCTAGTTTATAAAAAGTGAACTAATGGATTCGTAATTATGAATTTTTCTGAAGGCCTTGGCGAACACAGGTGCTATGCTCAAGACCTTAATTTTATGGGACTCCTTTCGCAATGGGATGGTGTCGGTGACTACCAACTCATGTAACTTCGAAGCCTCTATGCGTTCGTAGGCTTGTCCTGAAAGCAATGGATGAGTAGTGATGGCTCTCACTGAGATAGCCCCTTTCTCAATCAACAAATCCGCTGCTTTGCAAATGGTACCAGCCGTATCGATCAGGTCATCTACCAAAATGATATTTTTATTGGTAGGATCTCCAATCACCTGCATGGAAGCTACCTCATTTGGACGCTTCCGATGCTTATCAACAATTAATAAATCTGCTCCAATAAAGCTTGCATAGCGCCTGGCTCGAGCTGATCCTCCTATATCCGGAGACGCAATGCATAAGTTTTCTAGAGCTAGGCTCTTCAAGTAAGGAACGAAGACGGCAGAGGCATCAAGATGGTCAAAAGGAATGTCAAAAAAACCTTGAATTTGACCAGCATGGAGATCCATGGTCACTACTCGGTCTGCCCCAGCGGCAGTCAGAATATTAGCCATCAACTTTGCTCCAACAGATACTCGCGACTTGAATTTTCGATCCTGCCTAGCATATCCATAGTAGGGCAGCACAGCAACCACCTGATTAGCGGAAGCGCGTTTGGCCGCATCAACCATGAGCAGGAGCTCCATGATGTTATCCGCAGGTGTGAAGGTGGACTGCACAATAAAAATATCAGATCCCCTGATGGACTCCTGGTAATACATTTGCATTTCACCATCGCTGAATCTCAGCAGTTCCACGCTACCAAGAGGAGCACCAAAGAAGTCTGATATTTTCTCAGATAATTCTCGTGAAGCCGAGCCCGAAAATATTTTTATTCTCGGATTCATATCTTTGTTGACCCGGGAGGATTCGAACCCCCACAAACTGAACCAAAATCAGTCGTACTACCATTATACTACGGGTCAATTCCATTTGGGAGTGCAAATATGGTGAGTGTTTTTCTTTTGATCAAGTACCATGCCTAGTTTTTTCTCTTTTTCATCTAAGCAAAGACCTAACAATCCCCATAAACTGATGGGATGGGGGCTGTTCAGTGTATGTTTATCAATGGCGAATTGTCAGCAAGCTCCTAATGTAGAGGACTTGCCAGCGCTTAGTGACCAAGGTCACCTTCGAGCAGTAATTGAAATACCTGCTGGAACCAACCACAAAGTTACCTATGAGGCCCAAGCAAGAAATTTTGTGGTAGAACAGGAAGCCGGAAAAGATCGAATCATTGACTTTTTGCCTTATCCTGCAAACTACGGCTTCATCCCTTCTACCCTTTTATCTAAAGACGAGGGAGGTGATGGAGATCCCCTAGACATATTTGTGATTGCAGAAAGCCTTCCCTCCGCCGTCTCCATTGAAGTGGTGCCCCTGGCAATCATCCATCTTTTAGATGATGGTGAAGTAGATGACAAAATCATTGCAGTTCCTCGCTCGCTAGAGCGCAGAGTTATTCAAGACTCAACCTATCAGGGACTTAAAACCAATTATCCCGCCATATTGCAAATTTTCGAATTGTGGCTGAGTAGCTATGATCCTCAAGATTCTACCCAAGTGATGGGTTGGGGGGATGAAGAAGAGGCTTGGTCTGTAATTCTAAATGCTCTAGAAACGGAGACAGACTCGACCGTTGAGGCGAGATACTGAACCTTTGAGAGCTGCTTTTTGACGGTCAGGACAAGGAGGGGCAGAACCATTAATGTCCCAAACCTGATGGTTGAAGTCCCGAAAACGACCGGTCGTGTCGAAGATCAAACAGTTTGGGCAGGTGAATAATTTTGCCCTGCAGCTTTTTTAGAACTTAAGGTGTTCTTGGGTGAAAATCCAGGGAAAGAATTCAACTGCCTTTTCGATGCTTAACCTGCCCCAGCTGGCTAGGACACTATTGTATATGCTCAGCTCGTGGTTGATCTGTGTACACGGATCAATGGCGCAGACTTCTATTCAGCAGGCCTGTATAGGAGATGAGGTGGCTTTCCCCACTCAGATCAATCCCAATTTAAGTGGCATCGTGGACTGGCACTGGGATTTTGGCGATCCTCAAAGTGGATCTTCCAACGTTAGCAAAAAGCTAAACCCCACCCATATTTTTCAGGAGGCCGGCACCTACCAGGTTCAGCTAATCATTGAGACCATGGCCGGATTGATCGATAGCATTCAGACCCAAGTCGAAATCTTCCCCGCTCCTACCTTGGTGATAGACCGCTTGAGCCCATGTGATGGGGATAGTTTGGTTTTGGCAATGGAGCGAGGGAATATCCCACTTCAGGCACAATGGCGTTGGGGCATGGATGGGCAGAGCGCTGAAGGTTTATTGGCAAATATCAGCTTTCCGAAGCCCGGAACTTACCCGATTAAGGTCTCGGCCCGGAATCGTTTTGGCTGCGTAGCAGATACCTTTTGGAATCAAGTATGGCCCCTCATTCCCCCAGCACCAAAAGTACTTGGAACAAAGATCTTGTGTAAAGGGGCTTCTTTGGAACTCGAGACAAAGATTGACCCTAGGTATGAACTTCGATGGAGTGTCACAGAGGAAGTCCCTCAAGCAAATTTTGAAGGAAACATCTTCCATGTACCTTCGGTAAATCAAGATCTAATCTTCACCTTTTTTTATCAAGAGCCCCGGTTCTCTTGTAAAAGTGCCCCTTTGATTCATCAGGTTCGGGTTCAATCTGCGGCCAAACTTAAGGTCAGCCATCGCTATTTGACGCCAGAGCTCTTGCCAGCTCGCATTGAATTTCAGCTAAACAGCCCAATTCCATTAAGTTCGGTACGCTGGGATTTTGGTAGTGAACAGTATAGTTCATTGTCCAAGCCAACCCACACCTTCTATACCCCAGGTGAATATGAGGTCAAGGTTAGTGTGCAGGATCAGTTGGGATGCGAATGGAAGAAAACCCATACCTTGGTCGTTTCTCCCCCCCCATTAGTGGCCTTTCCGAGTGCTTTTTCCCCTAACGGTGACGGGGTAAACGATGTATTTGCCTTAGAACAATTTAACCTACAGGATTTTACGCTTCAGGTCTTTGACCCCAGTGGCCGAGTTGTATTTGAAGCTCGAGAACCTGGCTTCCGTTGGCAGGGAACTTCTCCAACGGGAACGCCCCTGCCAGAAGGAGTTTACAGCTTTGTCATTCAGGGCCAAGTTGATAGTGGAGAACCATTTACTCAGCGAGGAAACGTCATGCTCCTTCGTTGAGGGAGACTTTTAGGCGCTGCCGGTATTTAGCTTGGTCTAACACTTCGATGCCGTCAATGGTGGCAGCAGCGGTACCAAGCCCAGGAGCTAAAACCAGTCCTAGAATCGGGATAAAAAGAATGAGAAGAAAACCTGTGCCATTTCCAGTGGCTAGCCAGCGATAGCTGTTGGCAAAGTCCACACTCTGCTTCATGTTATACCTGCGCCTCTCTAGGGTAAAGTCTAGGTTGCCAAATCCTGCGAAATAGGCTTGGACCAAAAAAATGAGGATCCCTGAGATGATCTGGCCAATTACAGGAATAATCAAACCGGCAAGAGTCAATAACAGCGTGTAAAACAGCTCTCGAACGATGTTTCGCAGAGCCAAACGCAGTCCACGAAGAATGTCCTGTAGCATTTGCCCAAAAGAAACCTCCGGTGTCGCTTTCCCAGTTAACCTGGCTTCAAGTTGCTCGGATAAGATACCCATGAAGGGAGAGGCTAATACGATCACTAGATATTTGATGGTAAGCAATACGAGAATCACCATGATCATCCCGGATAAGATAGCCATGATCAATTCAACGGTTTCTTCACCAAATTCGAATGGCCAGATTTGGATCATCCAATGGGCCAAATCATCGGCTTTGGTGATGCCAAAGTAGATCATGGTGCTACCTATGAGGAGGCTAAGCAAGCCAGGCAGGATCACCCAGTGCCATAATTTATATCGTGAAAGGGCTTTGAAGGTAAGAGAATAAGTCCCTAATCCTTTGAAAAACTGACTAAACATATGCGACTAAGGGGATGAGTAATCTAGCGTTTTTATGGTCAACGCAGGAATTCGTCTTTCGTTTAGTCATGACTAAGGTTTTCCCATTCTTGTTCCACGTAAATTTTCAATGCGGTATTGATGACATCCTTTACGCGGATCCCTCTGGCTTCAGCAATTTGCTTGGCCCGGGCCAATACTTGAGTGGTGATCATGGTGCTAAAGCGACTTTCTAAGCTCCGGGTCTCTTCCTCTGAAAGTCCTGGTTTTTTGGGAAAGAGGTGATCAAATACCTCTCCATCGAAAGCCTCTTCCAAGGTTTCTAACAAAGAGCGGCGATTAGACTTGGGTCTGGGCTCAGCCGGAATTGCCTCATCTATGCTGTCTCTGAATCGCTTTTTGCGGCGTACAGGGGCATTGGCCTCTTTTTTTCGTTTGGGAGCATTCTTTCGCTGGTGGGGAATCAAGCTACCGAGTTCCTCATCATCGTGGGCATCCGCCAATATGTCTAAAAATTTCTTTGCCATGGTGGTCAATTAATCGCAGATGAGGGAAACCTATCTCCTCTTTTCCTAGGAAGGCCATGGGTTCAGCCTTCCACCAACTCCGTACTAAGGCGCTGTACCACTTCACGGCTCAGCAACATATAATCTTCTGCTCCATTGCACATTTCATCATAATCGAAGATGTGCTTTCCCATACTCTGAGATTCGGCCAAGGCTACGTTTCCGCGAATATGGGTCGTAAAAATCGCATCCCCATAGCGCTCTTCCGCTAGCGCCAGCACTTCCCGGTGTAAAACTTTACGGTGGTCATATTGAGTAATTACGATTCCCAGTAGCTCAAGTTTGTCATTCATCCGGGTTTTGACGGTGCGGAGGATGCGAATGAAGTCCGCCATTCCCTGCATGGCTAGAGATTCGGGTTGGAGGGCAATGATGACAAAATCACTGG
>CAZFPQ010000220.1:0-12223 GCA_964521065.1 uncultured Bacteroidia bacterium
GGTATGGGTACCTGAAGGGCCTTTTTGGTTGGGAGACACCCGTAGCTTCCACCATATCCGAGACGCCAGTGATGAGGGGCCCTTTTTCGTGGGGGATGCTGGGAGTATTTCCCCAAGTCAAATTGATTTGGGGGGAGAAGATAGCCTCAGTCAACCCATCCCCATGAGCTTCCCCAAAGGGTATCAGGGATTTTATTTGATGAAATATGAGTTGACCCAAGCACAGTATCGCGATTTCCTCAATACCCTCACCTTTGAACAACAGCAAGCGAGAACGGCTACCGACCCCAGCGCAGCGGTGGGGACCGCTGCTATGATGCCTTCCTCCATTGCTGGGCACCGCAATGGGTTGGTATTGGCAAGCCCAGGAATATCAGGCGGCCTACCTGCCCGCTATGCTTGCGATGGAAACCTAGATGGAAACTACAACCAAGCCGATGATGGTTCGGACTGGGCTTGTAGCTACCTCAATTGGGCCGACCTCTGTGCCTACTTAGATTGGGCGGGCCTGAGGCCCCTCACCGAATTGGAATTCGAAAAAGCTTGCCGAGGTCCTATTTTTCCTAAAGCGAGGGAGTTTGCCTGGGGCACTAGCCAATCTATTGACGCCAATACCCTGGTCAACCCTGGTTTGGGAGATGAAAGGGTGGCCGAAATGGCTTCTGCGAATGCAGGTTTAGCCAGCCATGGCTATCTCGGGCCTCAGGGGCCTCTGCGCGTAGGATTCGGAGGCAATGACAGCAGCAGTCGATTGCAGTTGGGGGCAGGCTATTATGGTGCGGCAGAACTCAGTGGAAACTTGTGGGAGCTCTGCGTGAGGATTCATCCCCTAGGTCTTGGATTTTTAGGCGAAGCTGGAGATGGGAGTCTAAACCTTCAGGGGGAAGCTGACCAGACTGATTGGCCTGCAGCTAGCGGAGCGATTCATCGGGGAGGAGCCCATAACAGCGGCATCATTGGCGATTTTCGGGATTTGGCGATCTCAGATCGCTTCTATTTTGACCTCGCGCCCAATCAGCGGCGCAATACCACCGGTGGCAGAGGAGGGCGCAGCGCATGGTGAAGATTCAAACATCTGTACGAGTATTCTTCTTTTTCCTCTTAGGGGGAGTTGGTGGTTCGCTGTGGGCCCAAGCGCCTTATAGAGGAGGTGCAGGTGATGGTTATGACCAGGCCAAGCTCACCCTGCAAGCCAGTAATCGACCTGCTGAAGAGCCTGCTTTTTCTCTTGTTCCTCAGCCTTTGCCCCAAGGACAGCTTCTCCAGGTGGAGTTGCCGACTGAGGGCTTGGTTCGTTGGACCTTATATGACTTGCAAGGGAAGGTCGTGATGAGTTGGCCTGTCCCTCAAGTTGCTCAAGCTAGGTATCAATTGCGACTGGGAACACTTCCACCTGGCCCCTACCAATTGACCGGTGTGGGCCTGCCCCATCAGTTTCGTCAGCTGCTTATTCTTGTACCATAAGACCTTACACCATGAAGTCTCCTTTGCTTTTCTGTCTTGCGCTGTGTCTAGTAGGTTGGATCGCTTGTGACCAAACCCCTCCTCCGGTCAACCCTAGCCCCTCACTAGAAAATCCCGGCTTCTTCATTCT
Organism: uncultured Bacteroidia bacterium; assembly: GCA_964521065.1. Classification (GTDB taxonomy): domain Bacteria; phylum Bacteroidota; class Bacteroidia; order J057; family J057; genus CAYVAP01. The sequence continues at coordinate 1,595 of CAZFPQ010000220.1, forward strand.
CAATGAAGGAAACTTTCAGCGTGGCAATGCCAGCCTTTCTTTCTTTGACCGCTCCACGGATACCTTGTTTGATGGAGTGTATGAAGGGGTGAACCAAGAAAATCTTGGAGATGTGCTCCAGTCGATGAGCTTCTTTGAAGGACGTGCCTACTTAGTGGTAAACAATTCTCAGAAGATAGAGGTGGTAGATCCTTTGACCTTAGAAAGTTTGGGCCGAATTGATGGCATGACTTCGCCTCGCTATTTTCTTGGGATCAATCCCCAAAAAGCCTACGTATCGGATCTATTTGCGGGGGCGCTTTCTGTAATTGACCTAGAAAACCAATCTGTCATGGGCAAGATCGAGCTCCCAGGCTGGACCGAACGCATGGCCTTGGTTGGCAATACGGCCCTGATTTGTAACTATGATCAACCTTATCTCTATCTGGTGGATGTGCAGGAAGATGAAATCACCGATAGCATTGCCATTGGGCCTCGTGGAGAGGGAATCGTGGTGGATAAGCGGGGAAAGGTGTGGGTAAGTACTGGCGCGGGCATCAGCAACAACGATCCTGGAGCCTTGTACGAAATTGATCCTCAAACTTGGCGGGTGGTCCAAGAGCTTCGTTTTCCGATGGGAGCCGCTCCAAGTGAGCTTCAAATCAATGCGCAGGGAGATTCTCTTTTTTGGCTCAATCAAGGAGTATTTGCTATGAACGTGCAAGCTACTGCTCTGCCTACGGAACCGCTGATCCCCGAAGATGGGCTGTTTTATGGTTTGGGGGTAGACCCCGCATCAGGAGATGTGTTGGTCGCAGACGCCATTGATTTTGTACAGCGAGGAGTAATCTTACGCCATAGCTCTGCTGGTGAATTCCTGCAAGAGTTCCGGGCAGGAATCATACCTGGGGCTTTTGCCTTTAGGCCATGAGAGAGTTAAGAAGGGTAAGGGAGTTAAGAAGCGAAAAGAGTGAAGGTATATTGCTCGTTTCGTACCCCTTTTGCAGGCATTCCCTAAAAACAAAGCCCCAACACTATGTGTCGGGGCTTCAAATAATGGGATTTTAATCAAAATCTTCAGTCAAGGATCAACTTGCGGGTAAAGGACTCACCGTTGAGGGTACCCTGAAGAAGGTACACACCGGGAGTTTGGCCACGTAGATCCAAGGTAGCACGCTGTGTGCCAGAAGCCTGAGCAACTTGCTGTCCGTAGAGGTTGCTAACGCTTAGCTTGAGCTCACCTACCTGTCCATTGATCAGTTCGATCTGGAAGATGCCTTGGCTTGGGTTGGGATATACGCTCACGCTTTGGCTCAGGGCATCATTGATAGAAGCGGTAGTAATGTTGATTACCTCAGTGGTGGTATCGCTGCGGTCACAGCCAAAAACCACTTGGGTAATGGTGTACTCACCGATAGAGTTGTAGGTATGAGAAGGACTGGCATCAGTAGAAGTAGTGCCATCACCAAAGTCATACTTTACTGAATCGGCATTGGCAGCTCCGTCGGTAATGCTGACGCTGTCATCCGTAACGGTGGAGGTAAAGCCTGCCATAGGAGCATCACGAACTACGACGGTTACCTCGGCAGAGTCAATACATACACGAGAACCACCTACTACCTGAGAGAAAACCTTTACTACAGAGTCACCTGCGGCAGCAAAAGAAGCATTGAGGGTGTCACCAGCAACACTGCGATCATTTCCTAGATCCCAAAGCACAGGAGGGCCAGAAAGGGTCCCATCTGGATTGGCTAGCACGTTGTAGAACATGCTGGTAACGGCGGAGTTCTCGAGGCTAATCCATTGCCCAGCTTCGCCAGGGATGAGGCAGCTGTTGTCTTCTTCGATGCCAGCGGTTACGTCATAAGTCAGGTGAGGGAAGAAGAATGCGTCTGCGTCAAGGTCAATGGTAGGAGAAAAGGCCAGATCGAATCCACGCAGCCAGTTGGCTCCCAATAATCCACTAAGGAGGTATTCTCCTTTTCCGTCGTCAGTCACGAAGTCGCTGGTAGCGATCAGGAAATCGGCTGCGCCCGAATACTCAACAGAAATAGCGAAGTTGTTGGTAAGGGTGACCGGAGCAGTAAAGCTTACAAATCTCCGGCGTGCACCTAGACCCTGGGTACGACCCGTGGTATCGACACTAATGGTCGTAGTAGCCACGGGAGCACCTGTAGGTAAGCTGTCAGCCCCCAAATTGTAGATATTCGCTGTTACATTTACTGAGATATCCAAAGCACTGTCAACGATGGCAAAAAAATCAAAGCCAGATACCGTAATCGGGCTCTCGGTAGAGGCTGGGAAAAACTGAGCCAGTCCCGTTACGGAGCCTTGAGCGGTAAAAACACTGCGAAAAGCGGTAGCACGAGAGATGGTAAAGGTGTTGGTGTCAGGACCACAGATCACCGTACGGGTATTTCTCATGGCGTCTCTTTGGCGGTTCAAGGCTTGGTAGTATGCCTGGACATCACCTGTTTCACCATTATGCTTGATGGCCTCCTGAGCCTGAGTGGGTAGAGCCACTACCAAGGCCAAGAAAAATAAAGTAAAAAGTTGCTTCATCATGTGATTAGGTTAAGGAATTTAGGTTGAAGGAATGTTAAACTTAAGCTTTGTTGTGCATGATGACAAGGGGCCGAAAACTTATTCCCTATACAATAAAGACAGCAGATACCCCAATGGAGTACTGCTGCCTAGTCGTTAAGGACTGACTATTTCTGGATCAGCGAAAGACCAAATTGTTGGCTAGCGGTGTTGATTTGTAACCAATACATGCCTGCGGGAAGGGCCTCCCAGTTGAGCTTGAGCTCGCTACCGGTAGAGATTTCTTCTTCGCTACGCCAGATGCTGCGACCTTGCATATCCAGCAACTTTAACGCAACGAGGCCTTGATAGTCCGCTGTCTGTAGGGAGAAGTGGTCTTTGCCTGGATTGGGGAAAACCTGCCAGGTGCTGGCGTCTAGCTCATAAACGGAAGTGTTTCGCTGGTAGGATACGGGAAAGTCAAGGGTATCCATGGTGGCACAACTCGTGACGATCAGTCGCACCGTGTAGTTGCCAAATGTACCATAAGTATGGGAGGGCATGCTGTCGTCAAAGACGAGCGGAGACCCATCGCCAAAGTTCCAATACCAAGTCTCTCCAGTGCCTTGATACGCAAAGGTAAAGGTGTCATTAGAGGTAGTGTCATCGACGGTAAACATGGCCTCTGCTGCAGGAAGTACCTCATAGCGGAAGGTCTCTCCATCTGGGCAAAGGAAAGAGTATCCTAGGTGTAAGCCAGTTAACTCTATGTCCACACTGTCAGGCAGAGGGGCCATGAACTCGTAAGTGTGGGTGGGGTTCGGTAAAAAGGAGCTGTCCCCATCGCCAAAGTACCAGATGAAATTAGAATCTGGACTAAAGAAGGAAGAGTAAGGGTTGTAGAAACGGTTGTAGAAGGGGCTAGTGAAAATGGAGGAAATAGAACTCTGAAAGGTGATTTCATTGCCTGGCGCGATACACTGAGGATCTACTGTTTGGTCAAAATCCACAATGTAAGCCACATGAGGCATCAAAATGACGTCCCCATCAAAGCGATCGGTTCCAATGAGAACATCGTAGCCACGTTGCCAGAAAGTACCTCCTCCTGCATTGCCTAACCATTCTCCATCGCCTTCCCCTATGGTCCATTCTGAGCAAGCGATGTAGACAGAATCAGGGCCGGTCGTTTCGATGCTGACAATGTAGTCATCTGGGATGATCACAGGATTGGCCAATCCCAAAGAGAAGGCACGTAACACAGTATCGGGAACCAGGTCAAAACTAACGTCCACCAAGGGGCCCCCTAGAGGAAGGGAATCAGGACCAGCCAAATATACCTTGATGCTCATGGGGGCGAGATTCAGACCTGTGGCCCGAGCAAAGAAGTCTACGCCATCAAATAGCATGGTGTCTGGGGCAGGGTAGAACTGGCCCAGTTTGGAGTAGCCAGGGTCTTTGATTCCAAAGAGGTCAATTTCCGTTGGGTTTGGGGCGTCAAAGGCCTTGAATAAAGGATATTGGACCGTATCAATTCCACAGAGGATGGCTCTGTTAGTTTGCTGTTGCTTCAACTCCCGGACGCTAACTTCGCGCGCATCTTCCAGGGGGAGAATTGCCTTTCCGCCGTATTGCCCAAGTAGGGAGTGGGGCAGGGCCAAGCAGCAGGCGATAAGGACAAGGTAAATCTGCTTCATAAAATATTGCTCAAGGTTCAATGATAAGTGGCTAGGAAGGTTGTTTTAGGTGTGTTTGGAGTTGTGCAACCAAGTCATCCCACTGCAATCGCTGATCAATCCCGTCCATGATTAGCTGAATGGCTTGGGGAGCCTTTGCAGGAGGAATCCCCAATTTGCCAGCCATTTTGATGGCGAATTGCTGCTCTTCAGGGCGTATCTTCTCGTCCGCTTTCATCATATCGACGATTTCGGCGAATTGCATCAACCTTTCTTCTAATTCAAAAGGCGGGGTAAAGCTGATTCGCTCTGGATGGGACAATATTTTTTGATATTCCTCTACGGGAATGGAAAGCCCTTCAGCGACAGCCTCTAGGAGATCTTGCTCTGCCGGGTCTAGTTCCCCGTCAGCGAGGGCCATGTCAACCAACTGTCTAAAGCGACTCTTTTTTTCTTTGGTCTTGCGAGATTCGAACCAAGCCATGGCCAAGAGATTGATCAGGTGAAAAAGCGGGATAATCCAAAGGCTGAAAATACACCCTTTTCATAGCATGACCAAAGATTCTGAAGAGCAGGAGGACTAAGCTTGCCATTTTGACCAAGCAACGACAAGGAAATCCTTCCCCCGACGAGTTAGGCCAGTAGGAAGGACCGCGTTAGAAAAGGGTAAAAATTATTGCCCTCAAGCATTTTTTGAACCCCAAATCAGGGAGCTAGGCAAAGAAGTGGAGAAAGGCTAAGAAAGTTAAAAAGTTAAAAAGTTAAAAAAGTTAAGAAGTGAAGTGGGATGTCAGACTTAGTTCATTCATTTTTAACTCCTTAACTCCTTAACTCCTTAACTCCTTAACTCCTTAACTCCTTAACTCTTAACTCTTAACCCATACCTCGCGTTTCCTTTTTCATTCAAACAGAAGCTCCTGAGCCGCGAGCCAAATATCAATGCGGACCTCCGAGAAGCTCGCTTCATTGATGAGCCATATCAAGGTTTTGTTGCTTTCTGGGTAGTGCATGGCAATGGATAGGAAGCCATCTACGGCGCCGGTGTGGCCATAGGCAGGCCCATAGGGCGTCTCGAAATACTCTAGCCCCGCTCCATTTTTACTTTGCCCCAAAGTATCATCCTGATAATCCTCGGGGAGCTCAAACCAATCACTCATGGCCGCCCAACTGCTAGCACTCATCAGTTGACCGCTGCCCAAGGCGCGATAAAAAGTCGCTAAATCCTTGGCGTTGATCGCGATCCCTCCATCAGCCATTTTTAACTCATCTTGATACAGGGACTGGCTGTTAACCATGCCTCTTTGGTAGAGTTGTCCATAGCCTTGGGCGGTGCCTGAGGGAATGGGAGATTCGAAACCGGAATAGTAAGCACTGCTCAGCCCTAAAGGCTCGAAAATATATTGATCGTACAGATCCCCGAGCTTTTGACCTGTTACGCGCTCTAGTAAAATACCTAGCAACAGATAGTTGCCATTAGAATAGGCATAGGTCTCGCCAGGGGCGTGGGTAGCTTTTTTGCCCATTATATATCCCAGCACATCTTCTTGCGTCCATTGGTTGTCAATTTGATTAAAGCGGTCAAGCTCATATTGGAGGGTGTAGTAGTCTGCTATGCCAGCGGTGTGATCTAGGAGTTGGCGTATACTGACTTGGTCTGCATTGTCGATCTTGTCTACCGTGTCTGCAGGTAAATAGCCGCGAATGGGATCGTCTAGTCCCCAAACTCCTTCATCCACCAAGGCGTGAGCTAAGACAGCGCTAAAGACCTTCGAGATGCTGGCGATTAAGAAACGATGGCAAGTGGCCATTTGAATTTGGGGTTCGATGCTGGCTAATCCAGCCGCTCCTTGCCACATCCCCCTCTCGTCTATAGCGAGCAAGACACCTCCTACCAGGTTCCCAGGCTGATGGGTGCGAAGGATCTCTTCAAATTGTAGGGCTTTGGGATGCTGGGCAGAACTGTCACTGGAAAAAGTGGTACAGTCGTAGAAACTTGGCTTTGGAGTGGGGACCTTTACTTGATCACAGGCAAATAATCCTAACAGGGCGCAGATGCTGAAGAAAGAAAATAGCTTATTCATGAGGCAGAGATTTGGTAGGTGAGACCGATTTGGAAAAAGTTGCGGAACATGATGGGAAAAACAGTGGCAAAGGGAGCTTCAATGCCAACTCTATAGCTGACTTGAGGAGACCAGGCTCGACCGGGCCAGAGACTCAGGCCAAAGCCTACTTCCCCCAATACTTGTGGCCTACCCCAACGATAGCGTTGCTCATAGTTCCCAGATTCATCTGGCCAATAGATCGGACTAGGGTGCCAGCTATGTAGGTATCCCAGACCTGGGGCGATTGAAAGGCCCAGGCTGGAGACGGGTCTCCATTGCCACTGGTAGGCCGCCCTTAGGTAAGCGCCATGGGTAGGAAACCCATGCCTAAAAGCCCCTGCCGCGAAGATCCAACCTCGCTCTCCCCAGTCCCTTTGGATAGGGGTGGGCTGATAGCTGATCTCTAATCCCGGGTGAACCGGGGCCAAGCGCGTAAAGGGCAAAGAAATTTGCTCGTTTACGATAGATAAGGTCAACTTACCCGGTGATTGAGCCATAAGACTCCAGGTGGCCATAAAGGCCATTATTAAGGATAACTGTTTCATTTTGATGGTTTTATGACGGGGGAGACTCGGTCGCTCCAGCGTATTTACCTCAAAAACACTTGCTGGGAAGAGAAGCTGCCTGGACAACGATCTGTCGAGCGTGAAGACGAGATTTGTAGGTTTGAGCCAGGGATTTCGTGTCCTGAATGATAGAATTCGTGCCCAGACTTTTTTGTCAACATCCCTTAACTTTTTCCGCCTTTCGTTTAGATTTGAAGGCTATGGACTACCTACGTAAGCGGCTCAGTGACGATTTTTTAAGAGAAATTTACCAGGATTTACTCCTTCCTCGCATGGTGGAAGAGAAAATGCTGATCCTTCTCCGGCAAGGCCGGGTCAGTAAATGGTTTTCGGGTATAGGCCAAGAAGCCATTGCCGTTGGATTGACCAAAGCCCTTTCTGAGCAAGACTACATCTTGCCCTTGCATCGAAATCTGGGGGTTTTTACTACCCGGAGCTTGCCTTTGGAGCGATTGATGGGGCAATGGCTAGGCCGGGCCAATGGATATACCCACGGACGCGACCGCTCTTTTCATTTTGGCTCAATGCCAGACCGTGTCATCGGCATGATCTCACATTTAGGAGCGATGCTCCCGGTGGCTGATGGACTGGCCTTGAGTAGCAAGCTCAAAGAGGAAGGGTCTATTGCTGCCGTGTTCAGTGGAGATGGAGGCGCCAGTGAGGGGGATTTCCACGAAGCCCTCAACGTAGCCTCTGTCTGGGATTTGCCAGTTTTGTTTGTGGTCGAAAACAATGGATATGGTCTTTCTACCCCTTCCGATCAGCAATTTAAGGCCAACCGATTGGCCGATCGGGCCAAGGGCTATGGCATGAAGGGAGTGCAAATAGATGGCAACAATGTGCTAGAAGTCTATGACACTGTCAGTCGCCTGGTGCGACGCATGCGCAAAGACCAGCGCCCTATTCTATTGGAATGCATGACCTTTCGCATGCGTGGCCATGAAGAAGCTTCCGGAACTAAATATGTTCCCAAGGCTCTCATGGAACATTGGGCGGCCTTAGATCCTGTAGAGAACTACGAGCGGTACCTCTTGGGAGAAGGGCTGCTGACGCTCAAGGACATTGAGCGAATTCGGAAGGCTTGCAAAAAACAAATCAATGAAAGTGTGGAAACTGCTTTCGCTGCTAAGTCGGTCGAGATAGACCCTGAGCGTGAATTGGGGGCGGTGTATGCCCCTTTTCGACCAGAGACGAATGAACTCCCTGAAGCAGGTACAAGAGAAATTAGATACCTAGACGCCATCCACGAAGGACTAGATCAAGGCATGACTCAATTTCCTGAGCTGGTCCTGATGGGGCAAGATATTGCAGACTATGGTGGGGTCTTCAAAATCACCGAGGGCTTGATGGCGAAATATGGAGCTGATCGAGTGCGCAATACCCCTCTGTGCGAATCCGCTATCATAGGAATAGGACTCGGCCTCTCACTAGCAGGACAAAAGGCCATGGTAGAAATGCAGTTTGCTGACTTTGTGAGCTGTGGCTTCAACCAGATTGTCAACAACCTCGCAAAGACGCACTATCGCTGGGGTGGGCAAGCAGATGTGGTGGTACGCATGCCTACTGGTGGAGGTACAGGAGCAGGACCTTATCATTCTCAGAGTATTGAGAGTTGGTTTACCCAGGTGCCAGGCCTGAAGGTGGTTTACCCTAGTACTGCTTATGACGCTAAGGGCTTATTGATGAATGCGCTGGCAGACCCCAATCCCATTCTTTATTTTGAGCACAAATTCTTATACCGCAGCGCCAAAGGCCCTGTACCTGAAGAGCCCTATCATATTCCCTTTGGCCAAGCTCGGCTGGCCCGCGAGGGCAATGAACTTACCGTGATTACCTATGGACTAGGAGTGACTTGGGCCTTGGCACTGGCAGAGGGGCAAAACCTAGACCTGGAAGTCATTGATCTGCGTACCTTGTTACCTTGGGACCAGGCTACGGTGTTTGCTTCGGTCAAGAAAACCAGCAAAGCTTTGGTCTTGTATGAAGCAACCCAAACGGCTGCATTTGGGGCAGAAATTGCAGCCAGTATATCTGAAAATTGCTTTGAATGGCTCGATGCCCCCGTCAGGCGCCTGGGGTCGCTGGATACCCCTGTCCCCTTTCATCCTGAACTGGAAGAGAGCTTTATGGCCGAAGCAAGACTTGCGGAAGTAGTGGAGGATTTGATGAGCTACTAGGCTGAGATATTCTACGCTGGAAAGGGCGGGTTTTCCCCAAACCCATAAACCGACTAACCTTCTAGCTTAGGCTGACTGGCAGAAATGATCTTTTTGTTTAGCTGCAACAAGTCTTCAGCAATGTCTAATAAACGAGCATAGTCCAAGCGGAGAAGCTGTCCATTAAAGCTCAGATCTTTCAACTTGGCGAGCTTAAGTCTATAGTATTGCTTCTGGCCTTGGATGATGGCCTCCATGTCGTCCGAGAGGGCCACTAAATCGTTTAACTCACCCTCCTGTAGAGGTGGCAGTGAAATCATTACTGGGGCCTCTTCGGCGACTGAAGAGACAGAGGTAGGAGCCTCAGCTTTGGTCGGTTTTGACATCTGTTGCCCAAAAGACAGTTCCTGGGCCAGATCACGGTCAATAAAATCGAGCAAATCCACCCCAAAAAATCGAGCAATCTTTAGCAGATTGGTCAGACTGGGTTCTGCCGATCCTTTTTCATAAGAGGCAATGTTCCCTCGGTTGAGTCCTACCTTTTCAGCGAATGCTTGTTGACTGAGATTAGATACCTTTCTCAGGTAGCGCAAGTTAGAGGGAACATAGGTCATAGTAGAGGTTTCGGAAGGGTCAGCAATTGGGCTATTTGTAGGCTTTAAAAGTAATTAATGAAAAAAATAATCACAAATTTGCCCGAAAATCCTCCCTATTGGGGCACACTTTGTAAAAAACCTTCTCTAAGTTTCGCTGCTTCTTGTGTTACCCAAGTGCTTACCTCTTGTCTCAAGACCTCCCCATCGGATTGTGTCATGATGGGGCCTAAAGCGATGCGGACTTTCGTCTTCGACTTGCCAAAAGTCCGTAAAAAGTGGGGCACAAAGGTGTCCTCCCCGATGAAGGCATCGCTGGGTTCTGCGTATTCAATGGCAACCGGTACAACGGGGATGTCTCCTTCCGCCGCTACGAAAAACATGCCTGGTCGAAACTCTTTGATTTCAGGGGCTTGAGCGGTAGTCCCTTCAGGAAAGACGACCACGGAATAGCCTCTCTCTAAGCGCGACTTCATGGCCTCCCGTGTTTTTTTCCTGCTTTCGGGATCCTTTCGATCCACAAATACGGTCTGCACCACTCGGGCTGCATACCCAATCAGGGGCCAGCGGTTTACTTCGATTTTTGCGACAAATACCACCAATTTATGTAGCGGGAAACAGGCGATATCTATGTAGCTACGGTGATTGGGCAAGAACAGTACCTCTTGTTCCGGAAATGAACCCTTCATTTCCAATTCGATGCCTAAGACTTTCATGCTTAGTTGGGCCCAAAGCGTGAATTCGCCTCGAATGGTGGCAAGTTCTCCCCGGTTCAGCCTCAGTCGGACCAAGGCCTTGGTTGCCAAAAATCCTGTCACCAAGGCAAAACCTATCAGGCGAAGAATTCCACGCAGCTTTTTCATGAAAAAGAATTGAATTATGGGAAAAAGGATATTTTTTGATCTAAGCTGGACTTTGGCCAAAATACTGATCATAACCCATAGCAGTGTCGCCTTTCCGATAAACCGGAATCTTCGAGCCACGGGCCTTACTTTTTTCAAAAAAAGTAAGCATCCCGACTCGTCGGGACGGCATTC
>CAZFPQ010000221.1:0-7799 GCA_964521065.1 uncultured Bacteroidia bacterium
TGGCGAGCCAGAAAAATCCTTTGCTGCGGTAGATCCGCTGATCGAGGTATTGATGGCAGGTATCCCAAAGTTGCTGAGGGTGAAAGGGACGGTCATCCTGGATCACCCTGGTTGCCAAATCGTAAGGCCTATCGCCTTGCCCTTCTGCTTCCAGCACGGGTTCTAATTCCTTAACCAACTGAGCCACCTTGAAGTAGTCGTACTCTGGAATTTCAAACAAAGATTCAATTTGAAGCTTCCCGAAGTGCACCGAATGGGCCGAGGCAAAGGGGTTGATCGCCTTTAGATAGGAAGCAATGTGCGGCAATCGGCTCTTATCTATGCGATCAGCCTTGGTAAGGATCAGGTGGCTGCCAAACATGACTTGTTCGACTAATAAGTTTACCGTATCTCGCTTGCCATGGGCCAAGTTGTGTTTCATTTTCGGTATGAGGGTTTCTCCATACTTGAAGTCATGGGCAAGCATCAGGCTGTCCACCAGGGCAAATACCCCGGTAAGTTTGACCTGGGTATGTTTCTTAAAATAAGTAATCAGCGGCATGGGATGGCAACTCCCAGAGGTCTCAATGATGAGCAGTTCTGGATCTTGGTTTGCCAATAGCTTGTTGATGGCCTGATCTAGTTTTTGAAGCCCTGACTTACTGCTGAGTACGCAGGAGTGGATGGATTCAAGGATACCGGTATTTTCCTCCACGAGATCGGTACTGCTGAGCAATTCTCCATCGACATCCAATTCGCTCATGTCGTTGACAATGGCACAGACGGGTATGTGCTTCTTTTTGGACTGCGCGAGAAGATTTCTGAAAAGCGTGGTTTTCCCGGATCCAAGGAACCCATTGAGGATGACCGCTGGGATCTTTCTGGAGGTGTTCATTGATTGTGGTTCAGAATGGTGGAGGGGCTTTGCTTCATACCCGTCGTAGCCCACTGTTTTTAGAAGTTATAGCCAATGTGGAAAATGATTCCAAAATGTGGTTTAATCCCACTTTCTGTCTCTACGAAGTCTTGTGAAAATGCATCGGGATAATAGTTTATCCCAGGTTGTAAGTTTACTGACAGCGAAAAGTTTTTAGAAATTTGCATGAATGCCCCGGGTTCTACTCCAAGTGTCATGGTCTGAATTTTATCTAACCTGTTGTAAGCATAGGTGAAATAAACGCCTAACTGAGGTGTGAGCCAAAACCCTTCGTCAAAAACGTTAAGAAAGTACTTGTTCATAACCAAGGTGCCACCTATCTGACTGAACCCGTTTTGCTCTTTGAGGAAGCGATAATTTAGTATGGGTCGAATTTGAAAACCCAAATCCTTGTTATCTCCCATCCTGAATTCATACAAGAAAGGCAAAAAATTCACCTCAACCGCGTCTACGGTATCGTAGGGCTCTACAAGCACAGAGGGGATAAATCCAACATACTTATCTGTGAGGGTTTTCTCCTGAGCGGTTGCCGATAAGACGCTGCCTAGTGAGCAGATAAAAACAACAAATAGGTTTCTCATTTCTGTTCCAGATTAGCCAAAGGGATTGCTGCGGTCAATAATTCATTGGCTATGAAAATGAGCGGATGCGATGATAAATGCGATAAGGAGGGATATTTGTCAAAATATTGGGGACGGAAAGCACGAGTTATCTTCAGGCAGGCCGAATAAGATGGTCAATCTTTGGGATGTATGACCTTGAGACGGGCACAAGAATGGGAGAACCTTTTAAGTGTAGCTTCAGCCCTTGGGCGTTTCCCTCAACTTTGACTAGCTTATTGAGGTTTACCATAAAAGCTCTGTGGCACCTCACAAACTGAGGGTAGGCAGCCAGTTGCTGTTCCATCTCTTTCAAAGTCATGCGAATAGTAGCCATCTCACAATCGGAGGATGTGAGGGAGATGTAATTTTTCTTCGATTCTACGAAAATCACCTCCTCAATAATCACCTCTTCGTTCTTCAGGGTCAGCCTATTTTGCTTGTCGTCTAACTTTTCTTTGCGAAGGCCTTGGTTCAACTCAATGGCTAGATCGTAGTTCGCTTTGTAGATCTTTTTTTGTTGCTGCAAAACGTGAATACTCACGGGCATGATCCCGATAAAGAAAGTGCTTGCCATTACACTCAATAATGACCCGAGGGAAAAGCTCTCTACATACCTCAAAATGAAAGAAGCCACGAGAAAATTGAATATTGAAATCACTAAAAAGTGGGATATATACAGTACGATCTCATGCCAAACCTTCCATGTTTGATCCTTGTCGGTCGGCAAAAGGAACATAAGGACGAGTGTATTGAGACTCGCTCCACAAAAGGTTGCCAAGCCAAACCAAATCGAGATGGTAATTCGTTCAATGATGCCTCCGTTTTGGGTGAGGTAATCTGAGCGAAACAAAAAAACGAAGAGCAGAACAAACCCGCTGATAATGGCAAAGGTCTTTACCGAATCTGAAAAACGCCCGGTAAATGGAAAAGGCTCAGCCAATTTTTTTCGTACATCCTGCAAATTGATGATCCTCATACGATTTCTGGCCTTCCGCTTGAATCAATGATCCGTTCTCTCAATACTTAATGAAAGGAAGGGTGACCTGCTTAGATACTCTCAAAAAGTACAAACCTGGTGATAGGCGACTGATATCAATTCTTTGATTGCTATCCATTGAGGTCTGATTTAGAATTCGCCCCGCGAGGTTCAATATTTCTACAGAACCTAGCTCTTTGGAAGCGGAGACATTCAAATAATTAGATGCTGGATTGGGGTAAACCCAAACTGCCAAATCCGGGTCAAGGTCAGAGAATCCCGTTTGGGTTTCTAACCTGAATACATCCACAGCTCCGTTATCGGCGATGCTGTCCAAGTTGCATAGGCCGGAATTGGGGAAGTTCTCAATGTCGTCTTGGTAAGACGCTATCACTAAGCTGGTATTGGTGGCGGCCATGGAGTTACCAAAACGATCACTGGTAGCCTTGATTGAAGGGGTAATTCTCTGCACTTCTACAAAAGCCCCACCCGTATCTTTTTCAAATACGACGGCAGCCCCACATTCGGATTTGGTATATACTTCATCGTCAAATTCAAATCGGGTATTGTCCTCATACATCCCGACAATGATCTTCTCTTCGTTAGGAGTCAAGGCTACAGAAGAGCCAAAGTAATCCCCATTGTCCCGTTCGGACCATACAAGTTTTCCCCCTGATATCCAGGAGCTTCCGTTATACGTGAAAAAGTAAGCGGCACCCGATTCTCCTTTAAAATTTGAACCACCCAGGTCGTAGTCATGGTTGATCGCACCGACCACAGCGGTACTTCCCTTCAAATCCACATCCCAACCAAAGAAATCTCCCACCTCTCCATCAGCTGGCCTTAACAACACATTTTCTGTCCATGCTCCCCCACTTTCTTCAAAAAAATACACTGCCCCCACATTAGAATTGACACTGTCAAATCGCTGATTGGCTCCTACAATTAGCCTTCCTCCATCCGCCGCCAAGGAAAACCCAAATTGCTGACTGGCGGCTTCCGGATCTAATCTATCAGAGGGAACCATTTTATGGTCGAAGTTCCAATTCGTTCCATCGTAGTTGTAGACAAAAACAGAACCTCCCAAAGGGACATTTTCCAATTCGGCCGCGTTTTCCTCTTCCCTTGGTGCACCGACGAAAATCCAACTGCCATCTATCTCGACATCATCCCCATATCTATCACCTGAGGTCGGTACCGAGGCTTCGATTTTTGCTATTTGAGTCCAGAAGCCTCCGCTTTTTTCAAAAATATATGCTGCCCCATTCCCTCCTTCATCGGGATCACCAACCACTGCAAAATCATTTGAGATGGCTACCGCAGCGCCAAAGTTTTCATTGATGATGGAATCATTGGAGCGGATTTTTGCCACCAACATCCAAGAGCTACCAGACTGCTCATAGATGTAAGCTGAGCCACCAGCAGAAGTGCTTGAAACTCCATCATTGGGAGCCCCCACAATCATCCATGTTTCATATAAGTCTACTTCTGCCCCATAAAATTCATCGGCTTCCTTATCGAATGCAGTCAGCCTAGAATCAAATGAATAGGTTTGAGCAACGCACTCTATACTTAAGAGTGTGGCTAGGAGGAAGAGTAAATGTTGCATGATGGTATTTGTAGAAATAGATAGCAAAAAAAGGATTCCGTTGCAACCAAGGCGATTAGAATGCGTGGGAGGAGGTAAGGGCAGCCACTTAAGCGTAAAACATCATTCCTTCTTCTCACCCATCCTATTTAAGTAGTAGGAATTAATTCCATCAGAGTTCGCCTCCATGATATCGGGATACCCATCGCCATTTATGTCCCCGGCCATGATGTCATAGGTATGGGATTCCTTTTCACTTAGCTTGATTGCTTCAAAGCTTTCCCCACCGCCATGGTTCACGTACACATAATTAGGGCTCCCATGATTGCCAAATATGATGTCCATGGATCCGTCGTGGTTCACATCTGCTACCGCCACAGAAAATGTCCGATCTTCTTTCCCTAGCTCGATCACCTTGTTATACCTGTGATCTTGATCACCAAAATAGATTCTGTTTTTCTCCCTGATGTTTGCGGTCACGATGTCCCAATAGCCGTCATGATCAAAATCTGCCACCTCTATCGACCGGGTCTCGTCTCTTCCCGTGCCAAAGGGAATTTTTTCAGAGAAGTCCAGGTCCTCGTTTAGGTAAATAAAGTTGGGCTGTCTATCTCTGTTTGCCAAAATCAGATCCACATCTCCATCGCCATCCAGGTCTTTCATTTCCACGTCAATGGTTGAATCATCATTGCTTCCAAATGTGACTACCTCATCAAAGCCTCCCTTTCCATCATTGAGGCAAATCTCATTTTCCGCCCCCCGATTCGTGATGAGAATGTCTAAATCACCATCTGCGTCGATGTCACCAAGGGTCAGGTTTCTCGTTGGTGCATATTTCTTACCGAAAACCCCTCCCTTGACAAATCCTCCCTTCCCATCGTTGAAAAACAACACATTGGGCGCGACATCGTTTCCTACCGCCATATCTAGTTCGCCATCTCCATCTAGGTCTCCCAATTCGGCTGCATAACTGGTCGAGCGCTCCACCCCGATTGGAATCATGACATTGAATTTCCCATTTCCTGAATTGAGGAATAGATAGTTCTGCTGAGGCCAATGCCGTCCATTGGCTACCACGATATCAAGGTCATCATCTTCATCGATATCTCCCACCGAAATAGAGGCGGTCCTATTTTCTTCTGTGCCAATCGAATACCTACTCCCAGAGGTAAACAACAGTGTTTCCTGGGCCTCTGCAGAGAGGGTCAATAGCATGACTAAGAGGGTAATGAAGTTCAGGTTTTTGCCCATGGTTACCATTTAACTATGCTTGCGTATAAGTGCAAAATTTGCCTCTGGAGCATCTCTGATCCGTTTCACTCTTTCCGAGTTGAACTCTCCTTTCAGTGCTTCTCCTTCCCCTAGCCCCCTCCGAATCTTCCCCTCAATGCCTATAGGTCCCATCCGGCAAAGTCGCTGGCATCTTGTAAATCGGATGGGTCAACAACGTATATATGGCCATGTCTCTCTCCTCCACCTTTTGCTTGGTGTTCAATTTCCACTCATGCCCAATCTCATCTAGTCTATTTTCCTGGGCCCCTAGTATGGAGGTCAAGGCCCAATACAGGTATTCGATGGTCTGGCAGCTGGCGTAATCACAGGTCTCGTCGTCATAGCTGTACCATGCATCCGCTGGATAGGGATTGGGAATGTCTGTAAACTGTCCACCCCTAGCGATATCCATGGCATTGGCCAAGTCTGAACCGAAGTCCTGTCCGAATGCTTGTGGGTAGGCATAGGAATGCCCGGCGTGGTTAATGAGGTGCAAGACCTCCTCCAAGGTCGCGTCAAATTCCCTGGTTTTGCCATTGGACACAAACTCTGGGTGGGTTTCATCATTGCCCAGGTCTTGCCCTGATCTGCCACGGGGGACATCGATATCAAGGTCACGCTCTCGCTTCCACATCACCAAAAACGCTTTGTTCTCCAGCATCTTCTCCAGTACCAAGGGGTCGTCGACCTCGCCATCTTCGTCGTTGTCGAGGTATTGAGCCATGACATTGGCCGCGTGTAACAGTTTGGCATCTTCCACCTTGGGCGCGGCATAGATATCGATGCCAAAAACGACCACCTTTCGGTTGAAGCTTGACAGCCCTTTATCGCTATGCGCGACTATCTTAAAATTGGGGTCATGCCCAGGATCAATCGAGCTACCAAGAGCGCCTTGGCTATTTCTGCGGCAAGAAGTGATGCTTAGCAGGCTAAGGGCAACGATGCCAAGCAACAGGGCTCTTCTTTTCATTGCTTTCATTCCTGTTTGTTCCTATCTATTCCTCGCGTCGATCACAATGGCCTTTGGCCTGGACATCTATTGTTTCATCTTTTTCGTCAGCAACCATCACTATTTCCTATTTAGTGCCTCTTTCCGTTCTGCCAGGGCAAGCTTCAACAGTTCTTTCACTTCTGGTCGATTGGCATCGTCCAGGGAATGGGTCTTGATGTGCCTCAAACTTTTACCCGTTCCTTCTAACAGGCCGCCAGGGTCTGGCAAGATGGCGCCTTTGTAAAAGCCTAAGTTCACCCAATTTTTATTGGGCATGATGTAGGCGTAGCCTTCACTCATTTTCTTGGGGCCGACTCCAAAGGTGGCTGCCCTGTCGCCCAAGCGTACCACCTCACAAGCATCGGGGTCGAGTTCCAGGATGATCTCCCTCAATCGAATGGCAATAGGCTGTAGTTCCTCTGTTGCCATGGCCAAGAGGTCCTCGAAGGTTCCAAACTTTTTGTCACTCATCGTGCAATGTTTTTATCGTTCTGTTTTGCCTGACTCCAACACTCGTCTAATCACTGTTGCACAGGGCAATCCCAGGTTCATGAGGGCGATGCCTCTTTGGGTACTGCTCTCAAATCCTACAGACCTTAATCACTTCATCGTTTAAGGCATAAATCTCCTTTAGTTCGTCGTCGTCATATATTCGCTCTCCCAGTGGATAAACCCGGTTAATGATCGCCGATATTTCGTCGTCACTCAACCCATCAGGGGAGTCTCGGAAAAAATCAAGCGGAGCATAAAAACTCACATCTGCCGTCGCCAAATCTTTCAGATGCTCGGTCTGTCTCTTGAGAATCCAATTCCTCCGGAAACTTCCTGGGGGGACAAACTCACTGATCTCAAAAAACAGTTCGTTTAAAAAGTCATCGATATTCAAGAACTGGTTGGCCCTGTATTGCTTACTCTTTTCGGCGGTAAACTCAGAAAAATCAACGCTTATCTTGATGTACTCTGCATATAACACCTCCTTCTGTCTTCTCCTCAGTAAAGACATCAACTCCTGGTCCTCTTCAATGTCACGGACTAATGACAAGATGGAGTTACTCAGCTTTGCCCGCTCTCTGGTGTATTGGCCATAGTCTAAGATTCCCGTTCGATTGTCGGCTTCAACTTGGTTGTACCTGCTATTAACCAATATTACCTGATCAAACAGCTCCCCTCCTTCGGATAGCATCAGCAATTTCTTCAGGGTCTCTTTGATCTTACCAGCCGCAATGCTCTTCGTGAGTTGTTTTATGAGGTAATTGCTCATTTCATATTGATTAGCCTTCCATGCCTTCTAGCCTCAAACCTACTGAGAAGGTCCCTCTGCTTAGACGATGCATAGGTATAAATATACACAACTCCTTCTGACTACCGCAGCAGGCATTTAGACAGAAGAAATCGGGATATGGGATATGGGATATGGGATATGGGATATGGGATATGGGATATGGGATATGGGA
>CAZFPQ010000221.1:7899-12205 GCA_964521065.1 uncultured Bacteroidia bacterium
ATGGGATATGGGATATGGGATATGGGATATGGGATATGGGATATGGGATATGGGAAAATGATTCACTTGAAATAAAGCTAATTACGCCCAATCTGCTTATCCGTCTACTGGTTTTTCTTTTGACCCCTTGCTCAGGTTAGGTGCAGGGGTCTCATTCTTCGTAGAGGAACGCCCCCCGTTGCTCGGCCCCCTTTTGTCCTCGCAACAAGCAAAGTGACCCGCCAAAAGGCACGGCTGATAGATTTTCGACCAAATGCCCATCTTTTCCGGGCTCAATCTCGTATTTTGCTCGGCCCCAATGAACTATCTTTATCAATTTCTCTTATGAAAAAACTATGGATGTCTCTCCTCGCCATTAGTCTGGGGATGACTACTTACGCCCAATCAACCATGTGGGTGTTTTTCTCAGACAAAGGCCAGGACGCGACTGCCTTGCTTTCTCAGCCAGAAGCCCTGCTTAGCCCCGCTGCGCTGGAGCGCCGGGCGGAAAAAGGCCTCGCCCTCGACCAACATGATTTACCCGTGGCTTCGGCTTACCTGCAATCGCTACGCGACCTTGGCCTCGACGTAGTTGGCACCTCTCGCTGGCTCAACGCCGCCGCTGTACAAGGTGACGCCGCTGATTGGACTGCCGTAAAGGCTATGCCACAGGTGATTGGCATGCGCCCCGTGGCCAACTTTACCCGTTATTCGGCTCCGACCGAAGCCAATCTGGAGACCCTACTTCCCACTGGGACTGCCCCTGAATACGGCCGCGCCGAGCGCCAAAATACCATGATCAACATTGCGCCGCTTCACGAAGCTGGCATCACCGGAAAAGGAGTCACCGTCGCCGTTCTCGACGCAGGTTTCCCTGGTGTAGACAAAGTGGATGCTTTTGCTAAGCTCCGCGAAGAAGGCCGCATCGTGGCTACCTATGACTTCGTGGAAGATACCAGCTACGTTTACTGGGCCAGTTCACACGGCACCAACGTCCTCTCCACCATAGCCGCCGACCTACCTGGCGAAATGGTCGGCACCGCCCCCGACGTGAAGGTCATCCTCTGCCGCACCGAATACGCCCCCACCGAGACCCAAGTAGAAGAACACAACTTTGTAGCAGCCATCGAATTTGCAGACTCCGTGGGAGTGGATCTGATCCACGCATCACTGGGCTATACCCAGTTTGACAACCCCGAGGAGAGCTACTCCTACGAAGACCTAGATGGTGACAAAGGCATCACCACCCGGGCAGTAGACCTCGCTGCCCAAAAAGGCATCATCGTGACCATTTCTGCTGGCAACGAAGGCAGCGATCCTTGGCGCCACATCTCCGTCCCTGGTGACGCCGACAGCGTCCTGACCGTAGGCGCGGTAGACCGCGACGAAAAGTTGGCTTACTTCTCCTCTGTAGGACCTACTGCCGATGGCCGCATCAAGCCTGATGTAGTAGCCATGGGAGTGGCTACTGCTGTGGTCCGTCCCAGTGGCAAGATCGGTGCTTCTAACGGCACCTCTTTCTCCGGCCCCATCATGGCTGGTGTCATGGCTTGCCTACGCCAAGCTCACCCTGAGCGCTCCAACATGGACCTGATCCAAGCCATTCGCTTGAGTGGCGATCAGTACAATTTCCCCGACAATGAATATGGCTATGGCGTGCCCGACGCGGCCTTTGCTGATTCGCTGCTGCGTACCGTTAAAGACCTCTCTACGGTAGAGATCTTGTCCGAGGAGAAGCCCATGCGGGAACCAGAAATGGAGGAAGAAATCACCTCTATGCTTGAGCTGCCTACAGAAGAAGTCACGGAGATTGTGTACACCGAGAATCCTCAGACTACCTTTAAGCAAAAGCGTAAAAAGCTGATTATTGACACCAAAAGTGCCAACTCAGTCATCAGCGAGCTCAAACTCTTCCGCGGCGAAGAGGCCGTTTCGGTCGATCCCATGGACATGATTTCTGATCCTTATCGCGTGACCGTCAAGACCCAATACCTTCTGCCTGGAGAGTATTATCTCTACATCGAAACCGCAGACTTCGAAGAATACCTGCCCTTTACGATTAAATAGAGATTGAGAGCCTGAGATCTTGGGACTTTGAGAGCTGCTTGAGCTACGGTGTTCACCTAAGTAACCGGGCATAAGAAAAACGGTAATCGGGGTACGGGAGTACGGGGTATGTTGCTGTATTCATTCACTCTTATATCCATAGCCCGTACCGCCATACCCTGATTTCTTCTGTCCAAGTACCTAATATAAGTGTGAGCCATTCCTGATGAAGGGATGGCTCATATTGGTTTTATAAAGCGCCGAGGAGTTTGACTAGCCTCAAAAGGATTGTTTCCTTTAACTTCGGTTTCGCTTTGTTCATTAACCTTCACCCAGGCTCTCCATGAAAATCTCCCTTCTCACGCTCTTTTTGGCCATCCTATGCTACGGCTGCTCCGAGGATTCACATGCCCCCCCTACTGAGCATGAGCAAGCTACCCTTGACACCTTGAGTCCGGCTATCAAGCTTGCAGATACCACTGAGAAACCCTTCGTGTGGGTGGATACATTGGAGCAAGGATTTAGCCTAGGCTTTGAACAAGAATATGTTCCCGTTGATACTTCCATCTTCGAAGCAATCGATTCTCTGACTTTTACCCAGCTCAATCGATTGTCTCCCCTGATTCGAGAGCGGGACTCTAGTCATGCGACCTTCACCGATTCGACCTTTACCATCCAGACCTATCGCTCCAAGCTCACCTATACCTATGGAGTTACTCAAGCTGGAATGGAGCGTACCGAAGACTATGGGGTTTACATCCCAAAAATCGGAGCTCACACCCGCTTTTCTATTCAAACCCCATTGGAGGGAGAAAATGTGAGCATAGGCTCTATGGGCATGATTGACAGTGCCTCCAATTCTATCTGCTGGTTTGATCCGCTGGGGGACGGGCCGGCGGGTGATCCTCCTTTATTTGCTCCTAGCCTTGACTACTTTGTTTATTACGCCAATACCTACAACACCACGGGATTCGGCTTAGCCAAGAGGACCTTAGAGGGAAACCGCATCCACTACGAGCGCTTATGGGGTTATTTGCACAACTTTATCGTCAACGATATTTTCTGGTTGGAGGATGGCCGGTTGGCGTTTGAAAGTCGCGCTTGGAGACCTGGGTATAAGTATCAGTGGTATCTCTCTCGCAAGGCAATCAAGGATACCTTTTAGGCTAGGGACACAGAAAAGATCAATCAAGCAGAGAAGCTCAGTCTAACTCCTTCAAGTAGTCTTTGAGGCGTGAGAAGTGGATGTCCATTTTCTCTTTTGCCAAGTGGGGATCCCCTGCTTTGATCGCTTCGTATACGGATTCATGCTCCCTCATTTTTGACCGAGCTTCATCCCCTTCACAAATCCTATCCTGGTCGTAGATGGCTATGATTTCGGGGGTGATCAAATGGATCAAAGTGGTCAAAGCCGTGTTGTGGCTGGCCTTAGCTATCTCTAGGTGAAACAAAATGTCTTCTTGTAGGGAATCACTGCCTCCCAATAGTTTCACTTTAAAAGCATTTAGCGCGGTTTGGATCTTCTCCAGGTCTGCTTCCGTTCTTCTCCTGGCGGCGTACTGGACAATCACGAGTTCCAACCCTATTCGGGTCTCGATCAAGGATTTAAAATCTGGTTCGTCCAGCTCTTGCAGGTTGTCCAAAATGCCATTCATGGCCAATCGCCCGATATTGGCGATGAAGGTCCCACTTTGGGGTTTTGATTCCAGTAGCCCGTAGAATTCCAGTTTCTGGATGGCCTTGCTCAAATTCCGACGGCTCACCCCAAACTTATCGGCCATGGTTCGTTCTGGTGGCAACCTATCCCCTGGCTCTAAGTTTTTGTAGTTGATTAATTCCTGGATCTTCGAAATGATTTCATTCTGGATAGCTTGGTTTTCTTTATGGGCGAGGATTTCCAGCTTCATACGTCCATTCTGCTTTTGACTAGGGCCGCAACTAGGTTAGAATCTCTCCTTTTGGAGGTGGGAGACTTAGATCTGATGGTGGTCTATCTACCAGTCATGATCTGAGGGAAAATTACAAAAACATGCATAATTCCCCTAATACTCCCCTCTCGCTAGAGCTGGGCCTAACAAGGGTTCGGAACTTGGGCTTACTTTATTTGAAAAAGTAGGTATCAGGTTGTGCTTACAAAATCCCGCTGTTTGCAGATACAGGGAAGCAAGACGGAAAGGCAATGCCGCTCTCAGCTGGACTTTAGCCAAAATCTTACCTTTAGCCATTAGCAGTGTCGCCTGTCCGATTCCCGGAATCTTCGATCCGCGGGACCTACCTTTTT
>CAZFPQ010000222.1:0-12140 GCA_964521065.1 uncultured Bacteroidia bacterium
GTGCGGAACTTTCCCCAGAGCTTTTTGGTAGTCAACTGATAAATGAAGTAGGGAACTACAAAGAGGCCGCCCGCTACGTAGATGATGAACATGACGCCTACGGCAGTGACCCATTCGGGATTACCAGCCGCTTGTGAGGCCTCATGAATGCCAGGACGACCGATGGCATTGGCGTAACTAAAGGCCGCGGCTAATAATCCACCGATCACGGCAATGAGGATGCCCGTCCCCATGGAACCACTTTTGGCTTCAGCGCTTCCTTCGTTTTCACTCTGTTGGCGCAGGATACCGGCTCGGCCATTGGCTACGATGCCTACCAAGACGATGGCGATGCCCGCCAAAATGGCCCAAAAAGAATTACCGGGTGGGAGTCCCTCTACTAGAAAAGGCAGCATAGAGCCTACCAAAATTACCGTGCCGATAAAAATGGAAAAACCCAATGAAAGTCCAATGTAGTTGATGGCACGGCCCCACATCATCACGCCGATGCCCCACAAGACACTGGCGATGCCCATCTTGAGGATCACCTCGCTGGGCTGTGCGGCTAGGACATCCGTGAAGCCATTGATGAGCAAAAATCCCGCTATCAGGGGGACGATGAACATGTTGATGGTAAACATCAGGCCCCAAGTATTCTCAAATTCAAATTCCTTGGTGAATTTTTCAGGGAGGGCATATAAGCCCAAGGTCAGGCCGGCAAATATGGCCCAGGCTATTCCTGCAATCATAACAACTAGGGATTAGGCCTCTGGAGCAGAGGGAAGGTGAAAGGTGAAGCTGGTTTTACTTTGGTAGCTCTCGCCAGGCTGTAAAATAGATTTTGGTGATGCTGGAAGATTGGGGCCATTGGGGTAGCGATGGGTTTCGCAACAAAAGGCCCGGTATTTTCCAAATTGCTGGCCATTCTCCCGTGCCAGCTCGTCGGAGGTGTACATGCCAGAATAGAAGAGCATACCGGGCTCCGAGGTAGCGACTTCCATGCTGATGCCTCCATTGGGAGCTTTGATGCTTGCTACTGGAGCAAAGCCAAATTCTTCTTTGTCGAAGACAAAGTAGTGCTCAAAGCCAGTGCCCATCCCTTGATGAACTTCCCCAATGGTTTTGCTTTCTCTCATGTCATCTATGGCTCCATCTAGGGCTATCATTTCGCCCGTTGCTGCTCCAGTCCCGTCCATGGCCAGTTTGCGACCAGCCTGGATCTGGACTTCATGCCCCTCGTTGCCCTCAGCAAATCCAGTGAGGTTGAAGTAGGTGTGATTGGTGATGGTGAACGGAGTAGCCTGATCCGTGCTGGCTTCGTATTCAATGAGAAGCTGGTGCCGTGCATCCACACTGAAGCGAACTTCCACTGAGACGTTTCCTGGAAACCCTTCCTCCAAATGTGCGGATTCCAGTCGCATGGATACCCCGACTTTATCCGCCTCTTCAAAGCTATTGGCAGTCCAGATTCTTTTGTCAAATCCTACTTTGCCGCCGTGGAGATTGTTTTCCCCCACGTTGGCGAAAAGGGGGTACTCCTGTCCATCGAGGCTAAAACTTGCCCCCTTGATCTGAGAACAATAGCGACCGACGGTTCCTCCAAAGTAGGGCGCATTGGCTTGGTATGCCGCCCCGAAGTAGCTTTCAAACTCATCAAAGCCACAAGTGATTTCCAGAGGACTGCCATCAGATCCCACGAGGGTAATCGAGGTAACGGTGGCACCATAGGTCATGATTTTGACTTGCAGGCCTAGGCCATTGTCGAGGGTGTATTGCTCGACGGCTTGGTCTTGATAGGTCCCAAAAAGTCCTTTTTCGACGTGCATATTGAGTAGTTTTTTACGTAGGAAAGGGCCTTGATCTTCTCCAGCTAGGTTTCCGATCCAGCCCGAGCATTTCAAGACTTGCAGAGCCTGCTTAAGGGGTATAGGCTTTGATGCGTACTTGATCCCCGTCCAGATTTTGGCCCTTGACTTGAAGATTAATTTCTCCACTTTCTCGGGTGGATTGTAAGATGAGCAATGCCCGGCCTTGGTGGGTTTTGATGCGGTTGGACTGGAAATCTTGAAAGCTAAAGGCATCCCCGTTGTCTACTCCCAATAGCCTGGCGGGGCCAGAAAGTTCAAATTCGATTTCTGCATTGTCTGCGGTGACGGGATACCCTTGGCTGTCTACCAATTGCGCGACCACGTGAGTCACCGCATAGCCGTCTGCGCTCATTCGGCTTTGTTCTGAATTCAAGATGATTTTGCTGGGTTCTCCAGCGGTAACCAGAAGTGCATTTACAGACTCTCCTTGATGACTGCCTTTTGCTTCTAAGGTCCCAGCTTCAAAGGGGACGGCCCATTTGTAGAGGTGGTCTTCAAATTGATCCAGCTGCTTTTTACCTAGACTTTTTCCGTTGAGAAACAGTTCCAGCTCCGGTAGATTCGAGATGATTTCTACGACGATGGTTTCTCCCTTCTGGTAATTCCAGTGAGGATTGACCGCATGCCAAACCCACAATGCCTTTTGCCAGGATCCTGGCTTCTTCTCCACTAAGTTCCCGCTTGCTTCCTCAATCTTATATTTTGACTTGCTCACGGTTTGGGTGGTGATGTGTAAGGTGGCGTCCTCACTCCATAAGGACTTCATCATGTAGTAGGAGGGCTTGGGAAATCCGGCAAAATCTATCAGGCCCGAGATGGTCCCTTTACGCTTGGGAGCTTCGGGCTTGCGGGCGTGGGCTTCGCCAAGGTAATCGGTACCGGTCCAAAGGAAGGTCCCTGATATAAAAGGACGCTCTTCGATGGCTTTCCATTCATGCCATTGGCCGACGTTTTCGGTACCCATAATGGGCAGGTCTGGAAAATGCTCATGGCCATAGTCATACATGACGCGGCGATAGCTAAAGCCGATGACATCTAGGGCCTCGGCGTAGCCAGTGACATAGCTGGCGGAAGGGAGGATACAGTTGGCAACCACTGGGCGGGTGCTATCCATTTCGCGGGTCCAACGAGCCAGCTTTTGGGCTGTCTCACCAATGCTGTGCTCGAGCGCAGGTAGGGAATCGTATCTGGCCTTGATCTTGTCTGGGGTCAAGCGAGTAGGAGTCCAGAAGTAGTTTCCCGATGCATTCGCATCCCAGTAACCCGTGGCCTGCTTGTTGCGTGGATAGGTCCATTCAATTTCATTGCCAATGCTCCACTGAAAAATACTGGGGTGGTTTCTATGGGCCAGCATGGTGGTTTTTAAGTCTCGCTCAGCCCATTCTTGAAATTGCTCGGTATAGCCTTGGGTGATGTAATCTGTGGAAATACTCTGGATGGTGTTGAGGCGCTTGTCTTTCGGGTAATCCCATTCGTCAAAAAACTCATCCTGAACCAAAAAACCCATTTCATCACAGAGCTTGAGCAATACCTCGGAACTGGGATTATGGGCAATTCGAATGGCATTACAACCGCCTTTCCTAAGCGTTTCTAGTCGCCTACGCCAAACTCCCTCTGGTACGGCTGCGCCGACCAAACCAGCATCGTGGTGAAGACAAACCCCTTTGATCGCGAGGTTTTCTCCGTTAAGGTAAAAGCCAGAGTCGGCGTCGAATCGTATGGTTCGGATGCCAAAGGTGACAGGATAGCGGTCTATGGTTTCTCCCTTAACTTGGACAGAACTTACTGCTTGGTACAGGTTTGGTTGGGCAACGCTCCAAAGCTGGGGCTTTACGACCTCTATATCTTGCTCAATGATTAGGCTATCACCAGGAGCCAACTTGGCCTTTTCTTCGCTTTGGCCAACCTTGTTTCCCGCCGGATCAAAAATTTCGGTTAGGAGGGTAAAGGCGGTTTTCTTCTGCCGATCATTTTTGATTTGTACGCCGATGGATACCTGGGCTGATGCTTTGTCCACCTTGGGCGTGGTCACAAAACTCCCCCACACCGGAATGTGAAGCCCATCGGTGGTGATCAATTGGACGTCGCGATAGATGCCTGAACCAGTATACCAGCGGCTATCGGCGTAGCGAGTCCGGTCCACTTTGACTGCGATGAGGTTGCTTGCACCCGCTTTTTTTAGATATGGAGTGAGGTCGTAATAGAAAGGGGTATATCCGTAAGGGTGGTAACCGAGTTTCTGGCCATTGATCCATACCTCGGAGTGGTTATAGATGCCATCGAAATAGACATAAACTTTTTGATCCTTGCTATGGGTGCTGGAGAATTCTTTGCGATACCATCCGGTTCCTCCCAGTAAGTATCCAGTTGCCCCTTCACCTTTGATGGTGTCAAAGGAAAAGCTTACGCTCCAGTCATGGGGAAGCTGAACTGCCTCCCAGGTGTCGTCATCATAATCTGGAAGAGAGGCTTCGTCAGAGGCTTTTAGGGAAAATTTCCAATTCGTATTGAAGTCCTTGGCTCGTACTAATTCGGGAGTGGTTTGCCCTATGCAGGAGGAAAGCAGTATCCCAATAAGTGGTAAAAGAAAGCGGTGCATGTATGAATAGCTTAGGGGATTCAAAGGAGGATTAGCGTTCTTGTTTTGCGGTTTCTACCGCTGCTTTATTTTGCTGTTCAATGCGCTTGCGTTGACGAGCATTGAGTCCTTGGGTGAAGTAAACCTCTGGTTTAAACCAGTAATCATGATGCTTGAGGAAGGGGTCGTTTACATCTAGGCTGAGGTCGCAATCAAATCTTGCCAAAATGGAGTGTTTCGAATCTCTCTCTCCTGCAGTAATGAAGTGTGACAGACCCCAACTAATGCCTCGACCATTGCCATTACTGGTGTAGGCATCGGGTACATAAGGACCGGCGGCAAAAGGCATGAAACTGGTGATGCTGGCTATCTCAAAATTGACCCCGTCCGGAGCATACTGAATGGTATTGTGCTCGTTGCCGTCACGGATTACCAAGGCTGCAATCCCTTCTTTAAATGGGAACAGAGTGGTTTCGTGACCTGAGGTGATGACTGGATTGGCTGGATGTTTTTTGAATGGACCTAATGGATGATCTGCGATGGCTAGGCCTTGCATCCGGATCAGTTGGGGATCCCCGTCAAAATCAGATTTGTAATACAGGTAGATCTTGCCCTTGTATACTAGGGGATAGGGGTCATGGATGGAATATTGATCCCAAGCTCCTTCGGGGCCGTTAGGAATGACGATTTCATGGGTAGGGGTCCAAGGTCCATTGGGAGAGTCGGAATAAGAGACGGAGACTGGACAATCGTCTCCTCTTTTTCCACTGGCTTCCATGAAGCCTTGGTAGTAGAGATAATATTTGCCCTCCCAATGCAAAATGTCGGTGGTGGATACAGATCGCCATCCTACGTGAGGTTTCGGTGGCCTAGGAATGGCTACGCCTTGCTCCTCCCAAGTAAATCCATCTTTGCTCGTAGCATACCAGATTTCAGCTAAATCCCAGTCACTAGAAGGAATGCTGTCATTACTTTTGGCGGCACCCTGTGGGGGTAGGGGTGTGTGACGCTTGGTATACCAAACGTAGTATTTGCCGTCAATGAGCAAGATCTTGGAAGGGTCTCGGCGTGAAATTGTGCCGTCTCCTCCATGGTAATCCAATCCTTTCAGAGGAGTATAGGCAAAGCGCGTGTATAGCTCATTGTGCTCAGGTCTTGGGGCAGGATAAGCATCATAATTGCGATGCATGGCCTGGCTAAGTTTTCCTGCTGGTTTTTCATTAGGAAGGGTAAAAGGAAATTCAGACTGGGCTATCAGGCCGGAATCAGGCAACCAAGGAAGTAGGAGGAATAGAATCAGACTAGTAGTGGTGATCCGCATGGGGATAAGGTTATGAAAATTGGGAAGGGGAGATAAACAAGAGTGGTTGGATGAATGAAAATGAAAAGTCCTCGTCTCAGTGAGGCAACAAGGGGATCGAGTCGGTTACTCTTTGCGAATTTGAAGGGTATAGGGGCCCTGCTCTGTTTGGATTTCTAGCCAATAGAGGCCTTGACTCAAGTGCTTTAATGAAATTTCAGCTTTAGTCTCCTGGATTTGTCCCCGCTGAACCTCAGCGCCGAGTAGATTTAGCAGGCGATAATTAGCCGGATGTGAGCCAAAGCCTTCAACCTGAATTTGGTCCTGGCTCGGGTTTGGAAACACTTTGGGACGTAGTGAGCTAGCTAAAGGGGCATCATCTAATCCTGTAGTAGTCATCACTGAGCGGTCAACAGGGCGTGAAAAATCCCAGACCTGAAGGGCCATAGAACTCACATGGCCACCTTGATCTCCGAATTGGAGGGTGATGCTGTTGTTCTCATTCAATAAGCCAATGGGTATGGGGATCTCTAGCACCCCAAAGAAGCGATCGCGGGTAAGCTGGCTATAGCCCCGCCAATCAGTAGGCATGTCTACGACCGTACCATTAACGGTGAGGGTTGGTTTCAGACTTTGACCGTGGTCTCTACCTAATCCAAGTCGCAGCATGGCCTCACCTTGGGCACCCAACTGAACTCCGTTGATGTTAAAGCTCATGGCCTGATTGGCCACAATGGGTTGGAAGTAGGATGCAGCAAAATAGGTTTCCTCTTGGTTGGTTTGATCAATAACAATGTTTGATGAGAAGGTATATTCGAGAATCATGGTGGCCGTAGTCGCAATTTCTATTTCTTCCAAATTGCTCTGATACAGGGTGCTGTCCAGCGTAGGTAGATCCCCAGGACCATGGAGCTGCTTGACCATGATTTGATCGACGGTATTGCCATTTAGTCCGTCAAAGTTCAAGCGAACCTTGCGGGGAAATTCATTTAGGTTGCCAAGAACTAGGTACATCTTGTTGCCGTCCACATAGGCATCAGCCATCACATCAAGGTCACTGGAGCGGGTATCGATGCGGGTACCTTTGAGATCTGCCCAAAACTCAAAATATTGGAGAAGCTCTGTGTACATGTACTGGCCATTAGGCGTCTCGCCGGAAACTTCCCCGACCTCTCTCATCAAGCGTGGGCCATAGTGATTCCACTGAGTTTGGCTGGTGTTATGGGCCCAGCGGGCCTTCAAAATCATAAAGGGGATGGCATTGAGGATCTGGCCAGGCCTTTCCATCAATTGCATCATCATCAGGTTGAAGGAACGAAGGTTCCACCAATCCTCTTTGATGTCATAGGGACCTTCACAGTCATTGCAGAGCCAGCCGTATTCTGAAATGGACCATGGTTTAACTTCTCCTAAGCGCAGGTAGGAATAGTGATTGATCATGTCCATGATGGCTTCGATATTGCTGCCGCGTCGCTGCTGACTAGAAGGAAGGTCACTGCGATCCCCGAGGAAATCGTAGAGGTGAAAGGAGAAGAAATCCATGTCCTTTCCAGCCGAATCTATAAACAGCTTCCAGTTGTTGTTCCAATGATTAAAGTTGCTGGCTTCGAACATAGGGTGAGCCGCTGAATAGCCACCTACCAGGATGTCTGGGTGGTCTTGTTTGATGCGTTGGGCGACCACGCTATGCATCTTGGTAATATTGGTGCGGGTGGTGCCGAGTTGGTTGGCTTTAACGAAAGGTTCATTAAGAACTTCGACCATTCGCGGGCGTGGAATGCCCGTGTTTCCTCCCTCTCCAAAATAATAGGTGAGGTAATTGGCGTAATACTCTGCTACTGCTTCATAGCTGGCGTAAGCCCAAGGCGCAATGCCACTATTCCCGGGAGGTCTGGTATTTTGTCCATTGGGATACATCCATTCCTGACCTCCAATCATCATGTTCCCATAGCGATGCTCGAATGGATGGGCCGAGGATCGATTGCGATAAGTGTTGATGGCGTTACTGCCTCGGGTCTGCATATGAGCCAGTTCTGGCCAGCCTGGACGATTGGGATCTTCTTTGGTGTTGTTGAACTCCCATATGATACCGCCATTATTTCTTCCAAAGTAGACGTCATAATCCTCCAAAAGGGCTTGACGTTGAGGATCACTGTCCCACTCGTTGCTGGTTAGTTCCGCATGAAGGACGATGTATTTGCTTCGATCAAAGCTATCTACTTCCCCCACGATGTGTTTCATGTCTAAGTTAACATCGATGGTGTCTTGGGCCTGTACCCAACCAAGTCCACATATAAGCCAAAAGAAGAAATGAGATGGTAGTCTTTTCATTGATTGATTATGTTGGGAATGGAGAGTAGACTTAGAATCAACTAAGTGTGAAAACTAGAGTAGCTGAAGACTTGAGTCACTAAATATCCCAAGCAGTCTCCCATAATGGATACATGCATGGTCGAATTCCTAATACATATGGTTCGTGTTCAGGTAATGTCCAGAAAAAAGGACCCTGTTGCGGCCAAATGGGGGGAGGATGTCAGAGGGCTGTTAGTTCCCTGGATTCAAATCTCACTACTGGAAGTAAGGGTTTTCAACGCAAAGCCCCTCACGGGTTTTCTCTGAATTAGCCGACTTTGGTTCCGTGGGCGGATGCTACGCAAATAAAAAATTACCCCTGACTTAGAGAAAGCCAGGGGTAATGGATATGCAGTAATTTAGAACCAGCTTAGGCTATCGAAGCACTACTTCAAACACCGTTGCGATGGGATCGGTTTCCAAGGTGGAAGGAACCTGGATATGTAAGTTTTCTCCCTGTTGTTTCCATTCAAGTTTTTCTGCTGTACTTAGCAGCTTCACCTCTTTTACGGGAGCCTGGGAGCCATCAGCTGTAAGGTGTTTGATGGTGGTGGTGTGTCCCTTTTTCGATGGGCCAAGGCAGAATACAAAGATGCTCTTTCCGTCTTTTGACCGGGTAAAACGGACGTCTTCGGCGGTATACTTGATGGTAGCTGATTGTCCCCCGTGGTGGCCATCTTTGATGGCGGCAGTCCCATAACCGTAGACATGATGGGCGCGAGTTCCATAAATGGCTCGCTCGTGCCTTTTTAGCCAAGCTCCCAAATCCGCTAGAACTGCTCTCTGCTGATCGGGGATTACCCCATCTGCTCTCGGCGATACGTTGAGCAATACTACTCCCCTTTTGCTCCACACATCGATCATATTCTTAATCAACAGCTCGGCAGGCTTATAACGCTGGTTTTGAACGTAGCACCAACTGTTCCAACTAAGGGTGATGTCGGTAAGCCAAACATCAGGTGAGAGCTCCTTCATCCCGCCCTGTTCAATGTCCAATACCCCTACATCACGGGGCAAGTCTTCCTGCTTGTAGGCTACCAAAACCTCTTGCTTCCTTTTTTCGCCTTGATTAAAATGATGGGCTACCATCTTTTGTCGATGAGGCTCTGGGATGAGATGGAGCCAGGAATCAAACCAGATTATATCTGGGGCATATTTATCCACGACTTCATTGACTTCTTCTAGCCAATAAGAATGAAATTCGTCTGCAGGTAGGTTGCCATATAGGTATCGCAGTTTGGGATCGGAGCTAGAGGTTGCGTATTCTGGATGATAAGGAAAATGACTGGTGGAAGCTTGCCAATTGCTGCTGTCGTGTGCATTGCGCTGCAGCGTGCGGGCATGGTGGAAGGTGGCAATGGTCTTAAGTTCTTTGGCTTTTAGCTCTGAAAATAGCTCTCCTAGGATGTCCCTCTTGGGTCCTTGATCCATGGCGTTCCAGGGATTGACCTCGCTGTCCCACATGGCAAAGCCATCGTGGTGCTGAGCTACGGGGCCTGCAAATTGAGCCCCGGACTTGGCGAACAGTTCAGCCCACTCTTTGGGGTCAAAATGTTCCGCGGTAAACATGGGAATAAAATCGTGGTAATTGAACTCGGAAGGATGGCCGTAAGTCTTTTCGTGGTATTGAAAAGTACCTTTCCCCCAACCTTCTCGGTCGGCAATGTACATCCATCGAGGATACCACTCGCTGCCAAAAGCAGGTACACTATAAGGTCCCCAATGAAAGTATATGCCAAGTTTGGCATCGGCAAACCAGGCTGGGGCTTTCTCATGGGTGGCCAAAGATTCCCAGTTATCTTCATACATATTCTCATTGGAGCTGTTGTGTGAGTTGGCCTGGGAAGGTTCACGTGTGCTTTTACACCCTGGAAGGGTCCACACCGCCAGTTGCAGGAGAAGAAAGGTTGTGAAAATGGAGAGTCGCATAGGGCGAAATTGGAATAGGAGTAGGAGTTGTGATGCCCCTTTAAATTAAATATGAACATTATTCTATAGGAGCGTTGAACAAATATGGTTTTAACCCCTTCCTGAACCCAAAGCAGATGGTACCACAAATCGATCCATTTGTGTGACGGATGGTGATGTGACGGATAGTTGCCTGAAGATGATCATTGGATTGGTTTACATCAGCGATATTTAGGGGAACTTTATCGGTGATTAGGTATATGAAGTTGTTTAATTATATAGAAAGTGAAACCCGAGCGGTTACTTTGAAGGGATATCCCTCAAATAGGACCGTTCCATCGGAGCTTGCATCTCAGATCTCGCCCTTTTTGTTCCACGGGTTGGGCAAGAAAGCATGGATTTACTTCTTGATTTGTTTCAGCTTCATGGGCAGGCTCAGCCCGGTAATGGGGCAAGATGACAAGAAGAGGCCCAACATCATTTTCATTCTGACCGATGATCAGCGCTGGGATGAGTGGGGACAAGCAGGCAACCCCATCGTCGAAACCCCTCATTTGAATCAATTGGCCCAAGATGGGCTATATTTTGATCAAGCCTACGTCAGCAGTGCCATTTGTACCCCTAGCCGTACGTCTATTTTTTTAGGGCAATATGAGCGGCGTCACAGCATCAACTTTAACTCAGGGACAGCCTTATCCCCAGAGGCCTGGGCCCAAAGCTATCCCGTGCTTCTTCGGCAAGCTGGCTACTTCACAGGCTACGTAGGAAAAAATCATGTTCCCATTGGAGAAAAGGGATATCAGGATACTTTGATGCGAAGTAGCTTTGATTACTGGTATGCGGCCCATGGGCATCTCGGATTCTATCCGAAGCGACGCCACGATATTTTTTCTAATTCTGATTTTGAAACCCAAATTGAAGTAGTAGGGCAGGGGGCTGGAAATTTCTTGAAGCCTGACTCAGGCTTCCTGCAAGGGGCAGAGCAGTTTCTGGTTCACTTACCTCAAGATCGGCCTTTTTGCCTGAGCATTGCGCTAAACCTCCCCCATGCTAACGGTGCCTCTTCGATGCAACTCAAGCCCGAAGACCCAGCTTTGTATCGCAGCAAGTATCGAGAGCTGACTATCCCTGTTTCTCCTCTGTATTTAGCCAAGGATTCCATCCAAGCACCCAAGCTTCCCCCAGAGCTGTTACATACTCAATACCGACAACGCGGCTACGCCTACGTAAATACCCCCGAAACCTTGCGGGAAATGATAATCCGCCGCTACCAAACCATTACAGGTATTGATCAGATGGTGGGGCAGATTCGCGCGATATTAGCGGAACAAGGCCTCGCTGAGAATACCATCTTAGTCATTACCTCTGACCACGGGATCATGCTTGGCGAGTGGGGATTGGGAGGCAAAGCCCTCAACTATGAGAGCTGCTTAAGAGTGCCTCTAATTATTTCTGATCCTCGTTTGCCTAGCGCTCGAAAAGGTGCCACTATCTCCGCTTTGGTTCAAACTATAGATCTGGCTCCCACGATGATGGATTGGGCTGGTTTAGAGCCGGGGGAGCGGATGCAGGGATATTCCTTGGTAGATCTGATGGCCGGAGCAGAGACGGAGGTCCGCGACCTGCTCTTTGCTGAAAATTTATGGACCAATTGGTTTGGAAATCCGCGGATTGAAAGTATTCGAAAAGGCAGGTGGAAGTACATTCGCTACTTTCGTAATGACTTTGGCGCTCCCCCCAAAGACCGAAGCCCTTACGAAGTCTACTCTGACCGGGCAGCACTTTACCAGGTCCATCGCAGTGCTTCTATTGAGGGGGAACCCCCTGTTTATGAAGAGCTGTTTGATCTGGATGGGGACCCAAAAGAGGAGCACAATCTCGCTCTTGACCCCAAACATCAAACTCTCATGGAAGAGCTGAGGCAGCTCTGCCAGCAAGAAGTCACCAAAGCAGGTGGCCAAGAAGAACCTTGGGTATTGCCTTACACCGCGGACTTGATTAAAAAGTGGAAAGAGGGGAAGTGAGCTTTTTACTTGGCCCAATGAAAGTGGGGTATGGGAAAGTTAAAAGAAAGTTAAGTAGTTAAGAAAGTTAGAGAGTTAAGACCATGTTTGGGAAGTCTAGGGCTGTAATCTGTTCAAAATGATAGTAATGA
>CAZFPQ010000223.1:0-12057 GCA_964521065.1 uncultured Bacteroidia bacterium
TAACCTCCCGCTGAGTAATACATCAGGGTCGTCATCTACTATTAGGATTTTGCCTTCTTTCTTGGCCATATACCAAATATACAATCCCTTCAGAAAGGCGCAAGCAACAAACACCTACCCTGGATCTATGGAGCCTAATAAAGCCAAACTGAGCAGAGATTTGTTACCTATTCAACACCAGAAGAGGTCGCGCCTGACAATTTAATTCTAAGCTGGGCTTGGGCCAAAATCTTACCTTTAGCCATTAGGAGTGTTGCCTGTCCCGCACCGCTTTGCGGCATACTGGACAAGCGGGATTTCGCAAGCTCAACCGGCCTTACTTTTTTCAACAATAGTTCGTTCAGATTTTGGCGAATATTCTATCCGTATTTCCCTCTGGTCATCAGCAACAAATGAATCTGACTTTGAGGTAAAATGTAAACTCTCAGGTCCAAAGCTAAGCTGGGAGAAATAGAATGTAGTCCACCAAATTGCTACAAGTCATATATGTCGATCTGATTATCAGGGAGTTACGTTTTCCCTTGCTACTACAGTTTGCGATCAGCCAACCAAGACCCTAGAAAATCTGCACCTACCATTGTAGGTAAAAGAGTCAAATTGCTTGATGATTGAAAGGCTGAATGACCATTTCACTCAATACACCGCTGCTGGGTTGTTGGCACATGAACCAAACTGCCCTAGCCGCTTCTTTTTCTTGGATGAATTTATCTCTTGCCACCCGCATGTCAATGTTGTCCCAAAATGGTGTATCTACTCCTCCAAGGTATAGGTTGCTGATCCTAATTTCAGTTCTTCTCAATTCTTCTCGAAGAGATTTGACCATTCCGTTGAGCCCATATTTGGTAGCAGCATAAGCGGTAGCACCAGCCATAGGGACCTTGCCCAGCACTCCCGGAATATTGAGGATAAGCCCCTTTTTTGCTTCTTTCATTTTGGGTAGAAAGGCCTGCATAACCAAAAAAGGACCTAGTAAGTTGGTGTCCAGGGTGGTCTGAAAATCCTCTGCACTCAACTTTTCAATAGGCTTAATGATGCCTACTCCAGAGGCAATGATAAGAATATCTATTTTTTCTATTTGACGATGGATCTGATCCGCTACAGATTGAACTTGTCCCGCCATGGATACGTCTAGCTGAAATACCTGTTCATCAGGTATGGCCAGATCGCTCTGGACGGACTTAAGTTTCTCAGGATCCCGGCCAGAAATCCAGATATTTCCTCCTGATTCCTTGAGCATCTTAGCACTCTGATGGCCAATACCGCCAGTGGCCCCTACAACTAAAATCTGCTTCCCCTTGATAATTTCCATGTATTTATCTGCGTTTTACTATAATCCTGTAGAGAGGTCCAACTATCGGGGCACGAGAGTTGTTTTAGACATTTTGGTTTATGTTAATTGCTTATGATGTTGCGTCAAATGTCCAATGCCTACCCCTTATGGGCCAATCTCCCTGCTGAATTGACCAATGGCTCGTAACTCTGACTCTACCCTCGAATTAATTGTTACTTTTGC
The DNA here is from genome assembly GCA_964521065.1 of uncultured Bacteroidia bacterium. Taxonomy (GTDB): domain Bacteria; phylum Bacteroidota; class Bacteroidia; order J057; family J057; genus CAYVAP01. The sequence continues at coordinate 1,514 of CAZFPQ010000223.1, forward strand.
CAGACCATAGTTGTCGGCTGCGTCAGTAATTTATGACTAACGAACATTCCCAAAAACTGATTCTTATTGGCCATTTGGCCTCTGCCCCAAAAGAGCTTCCGTCGAACCCTGAGTTTGCTTGGGTACGAGATGCTTTATCGGGTGCGGAAGAGGAGGTTCAAGTCCATGACTTGGGATTGATAAGGGACCAATCTCTGGCCCTTCCCGCTGCCATAAATAAGGAAACAGTGGCTGTTCTTCATCTAAATGGAGAACTATTCGAAGGAATGGCCCCTCTTGGAGAAGCGGATAAGCAGCAGAGAAGCAAAAGCATAAAGGCAATTGCCAAAGATATTTCTGGGCTGAGGCAGATAAAACTGGTCGTTCTTAGTCAAGTCAATCAACCAGAGCTTGTTAAGCAGTTGTTGCTTCTGGGAGTGCCTGCTGTTTTTTCGATCAGAGACAAGCGTGCGGCCCAATCGGTTATCCATTCTTTATACGTAGGGCTTAATTCAGGACTTACTGTTCGGCAAATCGTCGAGAAAATAGGAAAGGAACAGGAGGAGTGGGAGTTTCGTTCCCAAGAGGTTCAATATGATCCCGAGAAGGAGGTACTTGATTGGGATCTTGGAATTTTTCCAGAAGGACCAGACTGGACCCAAGGCTTACTCTACCGCTCTAACCAATGGCGAGCCCTTTCTTGGCGATTGCGGTCACTTCATGCCATTCCCCTCTCAGAGCGACAAAGACGTGAGCATAGAAGGGCTAATCGTCAGCAAAAACAAAGAAACCTTTCCCGACTAGCTCAAAAGAAAACAGAGGCAAGCTTAACTCAGGCCCATCCACCTGTTAGGGGGAATTCTCGGGCTTTGCGCCGCGGAGCCGCCATGACTAGGGAGGCTAAGGCCAGAGAGCAAAAAACTCAGAGTGTAAAGAAGCGTCGTCGGAACTGGATGATCACAGTTGTCCTGATGCTTGTTTTATCTGCAGTCGGAATACCACTTGGAGTCATGTATAGCGAGGGGCAATCCAAGATTGATCCATATGGTTTGTCACCTTGTCCCTTTCCTGAGACAGCAGATGAGTTAAAAGTCGTGGTGTTCCCTTTTCAGATTGTGCCAGGATGTGGTCCTGCTGCAAATCGGTTTACAGACTTGGTAAGGCTTGAGCTAAGCCGAATGAAAGAAAGAGGGTACGCCATCGATGCCCGGTATCAGGAACTTGACAACTGTCCCAGTAGTTTTGAGGACGTCATGGCAACCGCTGAAATATGTAATACCGATCTCTTCGTTTGGGGCCAATACCTGCCCGATTCTACCTCAAAGAAGCAGTATTTGCAAGTCCACTACGTACCCTTAGCGGAAGACCAGGACCGGCTATATCTTGAAAAAGCCGAGCTCAAAACACGAATCGAGGGATTTTCTATTACCATCGCAGATTCCATCATAGCCAGTGATCTCCGAGGTTTGGCCTATTGGGGAATTGGAATCCGCCACATGAAAGCCAATGAGTATGACCAAGCGGTAGCTGTCCTCTCCCAAATTGAAGTAAATAACGATGAGCTACGGTCATTGATTTCCCAGGAACTCACTCAAGCTTATGCCAAAGCAGGCCGTTATGAGCAGGCTAGGGGACACTTTGACCAATTGATATCTCTGCATCCAGAAAATGTAGGCTATTATTTTGACCGTGCCAGCATGTTAAAGCTGATGGATGAGTCTGAAGCTGCCTTGGCTGATTTTGAAAAAGTGTTAGAGCTGGAACCAAACAACACAGAGGCTCTTACGCAGAAAGGTTTGATTCTAGCACAGCTAGGAAGGTTTGGTGAGGCAAAGGAAGACTTAAACTTGGCCATTATGGCTGATCCTAACCGGGCCGATTTATTAGCTCGTCGGGCCAGTATATTTATAGATGAGGAAAAATTTGACCAGGCATTGACTGATTATAACCAAGCAATCTCTTTGGATGATCAGCAGGCTGAACTCTTCTACCAGCGTGGGCGATTGTTGCAGCAGCTGGGGGATACGGAAAATGCTCTAACGGACATTCAGCGTTCACTAGAGCTAGATCCCAATCTTACCGGGGCCAACCTTTTCCAGGGGGATGTCTTCATGCAGGCTGAAAAATGGGAAGAAGCAAGAGATGCCTACACCCAGGTATTAGACCGGAGGGCCAGCGCTGAATCTTATGCAAGACGAGCTCAGGCAAATGAAAAGCTGGAATCTTGGTCTCTTGCTTTAGATGACTTTGAAAAAGCCACTGGACTGCAGGTGACCTACACCCCCGCTTGGATGGGGAAGGCAAGGATATTCCAGCAGCTCGGACAGAGACCCGCGTCTCTTGAGGCTTTGAATAGGGTACTTAACCAGCAGCCGAATCATCTGGAGGCCCTGCAAATGCGTTCTGGATACCTTGTAGATCAGGGGAAGTGGTTCCTTGCCGAGGTTGATTTAGAGAAAATTTTAGAACAAGATCCTGAAAACCAAGAAGCTTTGTATCGCCAGGCTGCGGTAATGTTGGAGACCAATCGACCCAAGGAGGCGAATGCCCTCGTAGCAAAAGTTAGTGCTGAGGACAAACAAGGTCGAAGAAGCCTGCTTAAGGCCCGAATTTACCTTGGGCAAAATGCCAGCCGAAAAGCGCTTAATGAGCTAACCCAGGCCAAAAGGCTAAATGCCCCTGCTTCCGAGGTTCTCTATTATCAAGGTTTGGCCTATCAAAAGCTCAACAACTTTGACTTAGCAAAAGAAAAATTAGAAGCCGCTCTGGCTGAAGGCGGAGGGAAGATGAAGAATTATCTCGCTCTGGGAGAGGTTTATCAAGAAGAAGGGGCCTTGAGTCAGGCTAAGAAGGCTTTTAGCGAGGTGATCCGTCAAGCTCCTGATGCCGGTATGGGGTATCTCAAGCGTGCGCGATTGCTGCATCAAATGCAGCTATATGATTCGGCCCTTCAGGATTATGATCGCGCCATTAATCTCGATTCTGAGATAGACGCAAGGGCTTACCTGAATCGAGGAGAGGTAAAAATGGCTTTGAAGCAATATAATAAGGCTTTGTTTGACTTTAATCAGGCGATCCGTGAAGATGCCAATGATTTCGAAGCCTACTGTCTGAGAGGTAGATTGTACCAGCTGCTTGGAAATTTCAGACAAGCTGAGGGCGATTTGCAGATCGCAGAAGAGCTGGCTCCTGAGTCAGCATTGCCTTTGTACTACCGGGCGATTATCTATGAGGAAAGAACGAGGGATGAGGAAGCCATGGACTTGCTTGATCAAGCCACATCTCGTGACCCGAACTTTGCGGATGCCTACAATTTGAGGGGAGAGATGTACGCTCAGCAAAGAGATTTTCCGAGAGCCATGCGGGACTTCAATGAGGTGATCAGGATTGATCCCACCTATTCAGAGGCTTATGACAACCTGGGTGATGTATCTCGCCGATTAGGTAATTATCAAGCTGCCATAAGCTATTATGAGAAAGCATTGAGTCATAATCCTAATCATGCTGATGCCCTATATCATCGAGGATTTATTCATTTTCTAAATCGGAGCTTTAGGAGGGCAGAAGAAGATATTAAGCGGTCACTAAGTCTAGAACCAGGGCATGGAATTCGTTATGCCACCCTGGCTCAGATCTATGCAATTCAGAAAAATGATGAATCCTTTTTCTACTACCTCGAAACCGCCTTACAAAATGGATTTCCTCCCAGTGAATTGAGGAATGATCCTGCCTACGCTGCCTACTCCGACCACCCTGACTTTGAAAGGCTGCTGAATTGATTTTCACTTTTTAGCAGGACTTTGGCCCAAAAGTTGCCCTTAACCATTAGGAGTGTCGCCTTTCCGATAAACCGGAATCTTCGAGCGGCGGGCCTTACTTTTTTCAAAAAAAGTAGGTACTCGACCAATTTTAGCGGAAGTCATTATTCCTGCCTTCCATTTTAGCCTGTAAACAAAGAAGACAGAATTGTTCGCGCCATTTTTGGTCAAATTCCAAAAAGTGAGCATCCCGACTCGTCGGGACGGCATTCTAGGTCTGTGCACTCGGCCACCCCTGCCCACCTAATGCCGTCCACCGCCGCTTCAAGCTTCCCTTAGGCTATACAAATCACAGTCTTGAATTAATCAACATCAGCCTAAACCTCTAGAGTTGAATAATTAAAAATAAGCCTTTTCAGGCCGTCAAGAAAGGTTTGTATCCATTTCAAAATGGCCAAAGTCCAGCGTAAGTATAAGGTTTTTGTAAAATCTTGGTGTCGGCTTGAAGGAAAATAACTTCCTTATTCTGCTAGGATAGGCGCTTTAGCTTAATCACTTCTTGTTGAAGATCCATGACGATGGTTGACAGTTTCTCAAGGGACATATCTGGATCTGGAAAATCGTTGCTGATAAATAGTTTTGCCTTCCAAATCTCTCTTACATCCTCCAATGGAACGTCATAGGGAGAGTATGCTTGGTTATCAGACCTTAGATTCAGAATGATGTTTCCTTTACCATCGGAGGTAGGGTAGACACGTTTGTAAACAACCCCCTCAGATTCAGAAACAATGATATAGGTTTGCCCTGCCTTTACGTCTCGCCAGTTTTCAAGGTATTCTCCAACGACAATGGTGCCAGATCGTAAAGGTAGCATTGAGTCTCCTTTGATTTCAAAGGCACGAAAGGAACCTGGACCCAGCATTGGAAGCTGAAACTTGGGTAGATCTGTTATGTATTCGGGGTCGGCGTATCCATTAAGGTAGCCGGCAGATGCTTTTTGTGGAACATATTCCACGTTTTCTCTACCTGCTTTATCTACGGTGATAGGTAAAATACGGAGTCGCTTGCCCTCGGGGTCAATGCCCCTTCTACTTTTTTCATCCTTTAATTCCTCTTCGCTGTATTGAGAAAGGTCTTCCTTTACCAGGAGGTCTATAGATACGTTGAAGAAGTCACTAATCCTTTCTAAGGTGTCATATCGAGGGGTGGCCCTACACTCTTCATAAGCACCAATAGAAGACCTGCGAATGTCAAGATGATTGGCCAGTTCTTGTTGAGTAAGACTCTTCATTTTTCGCAGGTATTTTAGGTTGAGACCAATTACCTGCTTTTCTTTTTCACTCATGGCTTCTTAGAATTGAGGGCGAAAGGATGTTTCTCTAATTTGATTAGTAGTAGTCACAATCTTTTAGCAAAGTATAAATTGGTTAGTACAATACCTAATTTTAATGGGTTTTGTTGATTTTTTTTTTGTCAATGCCAGTACTCTTGGCTAAAAATTCAACCCCAAATGGAAACTCTTGCCTTCTATGTTTGACGTGCGTGTGAATTTTAGAGGCATTCAATCATATCCTGTGGAGAATTTTTGAAGATAGGGTAGGAGGGGATAGCTTTTTGGACCTATGTTTGGATAGCACAAATTGATTTTCTTTACCCATTTCTAAACCTATGCTGATCCATCGCCTGATTTTGCTATATGCCCTTACTTGGCTTTGGGCTTGTCAGTCTTCTCCTTCTAAAGAACCAGAAAAGACTGAAGTATCGATTGACACAAGCTCAGACGCGGAAAATGCGAGGGTTCCCCCTCACCGACAACTAATGGTCGTAGCTACCCCAGGTTGGGATGAGGCCCAGGGAAAGATGATTTGTCTTGCTTGGGAGGATGAGGGATGGAGCCTTGTCGGAGAGCCCATTCCAATTTTGATCGGTAAAAAAGGTTTAGCTTGGGGCATTGGAATCGACGACTGCCGCTCACTTCCTGGCCCTAAAAAGCAGGAAGGTGATTTAAAGTCTCCAGCTGGAGTCTTTGAGCTGGGGCCAGCCTTTGGCTATGCTAACCTCGATCAAGCTTCATTCATCAAATTAGACTACATGTCTATTTTGGGTAGTACCATGTGTATTGAGGATGGAGAGTCTGAGTGGTATAACCGTATCGTGGATGAGAACCATACGGAATCCGACTGGAGCAGTACTGACCACATGTTACGTAGGGATGACCTGTACGAGTGGGGAATCATGGTTGCGCATAACTATTCTCCAGCCGAATCGGGAGCAGGATCCTGTATCTTTGTCCATGTCTGGAATCCCAAAGGGAAAGGGACTGCGGGCTGTACTTCTATGGACAAAGAAACCCTGAAAGATGTCCTGGCCTGGATAGATCCGGAGGATTCTCCCCTGTTGATCCAGGCTCCCTATACAGAGCTGTCCCGTTTCCAAATGCAATATCAATTACCCAAGACCTTGCTTTCCCATTTAAGCGGAAATGCTGGGAGTTGATGCCCAAGAGGCAACCGTTAAGTCGTGATAAAAGGTAGTTCAAGCTTTCTAAAACTGTTTTGGTCTGGCTTGGCAAAATATTTGATCAAATACCCTTGAAATAAGGCCAAAATAGTTGGCAATTCACTCAAGCTTTCCTATCTTGAAATGAAAGGACAATTATATATCCAAAACATAATATTCTAATTTTTTTATAATTGTTGGAAGCTTTACTTGACGAATATTTAATTCTTTATTAAACTTGCTAACAGAAATCATTCGGAGTTCCAACATAAGTTTGATTTCTAGTCACAATTTAGAAGTTATGTCCCGTTAAGGGTTATACATAAAGTTTTTCATGGTGTTTGTTTGGGTTTGGACCGCTCCTACACAGGAGCGGTTACTTTTTTATGGCTATTTTTTTCCTGCCCAAACCCAGTATCGCTGTGGTCGAGGGGCACTTGGGCTACTTTCTACATAGCCAGGCCCTAGAGCGCTAATTTGGTAGGTATATTTTTTAAAAAACTTAACCTTAGAATCTAGCCAACCTTTTTCATTGCTTGATAGAATTTTTATCAAATACTTGGACTCGCTATTTGGAGAGATCTTACCCTTTCTCCTATAAACCGCATACTGAAGGGGGTAGACCTCTCCGCTGGGCTCATCCCAATTAAGCAGAATTCCTCCCCTGGTCGCCCGAGAAGATAGGCGTTGAGGTTTTGATGGCTTTCCTTCGCTGAGGTAGGGGAGTTCAGGTAAGAGAACTGGGGTAGGGTAGTGGACCTTGACCAGGCTGTCGCTGAATCCCAGCGGGTTGAGCTCAAACCACCGTGAACTAAACCAGGAGCTTCCTTGGACCTGACCGTTTTGATGAACCAAAGCAACTTGCCGATTTACTTGACTGGGATCATCCCAGTTTGGATCACTATTGTTGCCAATCTTATAGGGGCTGTGACCGAGGTATACTCTTTTACCAAAACTGTTTTCGGACCACCATCTGAGCAATTCACTGAAGTCAGCGGCTCGGTAGCCTATACTAAAGTAGGCTTGAGGAATGACATAATCTATCCAGCCTTTTTCCAACCATAGCCGTACATCTGCATAAAGGGCGTCATAGCTCGTCTGGCCAGCCAAGGTGGCGGATCCACGCGGATCGTCCCTCTGATTGCGCCAGACTCCAAAGGGGCTTACCCCGAATTGAACGGAAGGGGCAAGCGCCAGCAAGCTGTCACGAAGGACTTTGATAAACTGATTGATGTTGTCTCTTCTCCAGTCCCCTCGATCAGCCATGGGGCTTCCCCATTGAGCAAAACTACTGCTGTCTGGAAAATCTTTACCTGGCAATTGATAAGGATAGAAATAATCGTCAAAGTGTATGGCGTCGATGGGATAACGGCGAACCACCTCAAGTACCTGTTCCACTATGTAGGTTCTGGCTTCTGGCCACCCAGGATCTAGATAGAGATTCTTCCCATATTGGACACACCAGTCAGGATGTTTGTTAGATAAGTGCGTAGGGGCTAGCACTTTGCTGCTATCCCAGTCTAGGTCAGCCCGAAATGGATTAAACCATGCATGAAACTCCATTCCCCGCCGATGCGATTCAGCGATCGCAAACTCTAAGGGGTCATAATATGGATCAGGTGCTTTGCCTTGCTTGCCAGATACCCATTGACTCCAAGGTTCATTAGCACTAGGGTAAAACACTTCGCCAGAGGGTCGGACTTGAAAAATTACCGCATTAAGATGATGCGCCTCAAGTGTGTCAAGTAGATCGGTCAACTCTTCCTGTTGGAGGTCTCCCGGCATCAAAGCTTCGGAGGGCCAATCGATATTTTTTACCGTAGCAATCCAAGCACCTCTAAACTCACGCTTAGGTGGCTGAGGTTGGGCAAAGATGTGAACAGATTGGAGAAGGAGGAAAAACGGGAAAATTCTTCTTAACATCAGATAGTTTGACTTTTGCTTGAAAACCAAAATAGGAAAAATCCCAATGCCCGCATTTTGTCGCTGATTATAGTTTTGTAGACACGCTTGATCACTTGATAGGGAAAGCTTGAATCTCAGAGCTTTGAAACTCGTTTAGCCTAACATAACACCGCCTTGCCGATTAAGACTTTGTGTATGGTCTATGGTAAAGCCTTGTTATAAACCTATGCCCTTGCCCTCATTGACCTGTCTGCATCCCCTGTCTAGGCGACCTTTGGGTCGCCTATTCTATTTGTGAGTTTAGCTATGGCTTGAACATTCGTAACTAACATTCGTTAGGATTTGTAGGATAACGTCCTAGAATTCTGGATTTACGTGGCCAAAATAGGACCCTGAATTCATCAACAAAGATGAGCCCAGCCGTGGATAAAGGTTTTGAAACCTGAAGCAAAACCTTTCCAAAGAGGAAATACTTCTGATCTAGATACGATGGAAAGGTTTTTGTTTTACTACGAATCGGCATGATGTTACTTTTCAATACCCTCCTTTGCTTGGTTTTGGCTGCGTTTGTGCTGCTGATCATGTTTCAAATTGGCTTAATGGCCAATCTAGCCATCATTAGCCAAAACCCGGACAAAGTCAGCCACCCTGATCTGATCCAATCACCTGCTGGCGTTTTGACTTTTCTCGAGACAGAAGATGGAGGCCGGGTGGCCTGCCGGCATCGGGGTTCGGGAGAGCCCATGATCTTGATTCCTGATGTGGGAGTATCATGCGCCAGCATGAATCAGCTATGGGAGCACCTTGCAAGTTATGGGTATCAAGTTATTACATTTGATTGGCGGGGGTATGGAGATTCAGAAGCAGGAGCAGAGGGTATGACCTTGCAGGGGATGGCTCAAGACCTTCAAGCAGTACTGATGTGGCAACGTAGCCACAAAGCTACCTTACTCGCTCACGCAACTGGAGCTTTTATTACTCTTCAGACGCTACAGTCTCAAAAAGGGATCCTTCCTAGCCCAAAGGCCTTAGTCTGCATGGGGGCCTTCGGTCAGGGAAACTTCATCTCGAACCGCACCCAGGGGGTTCTTGCACGCCTGGGGGAGAAACTGAAGCTTGAGTCTCTTTTAAGTCGCAGGTTGTTTGGGTGGGGCTATGTAGCTCCTATATTCGGTGACCGAGTTGCTCCGAGCATGATGAAAGCCTATCTAGATCTACACCTCGCTCGTCCTTTGAGCCGTCTTAAGCCACTATGGGAAGAGTTAACTCAGCAGGATCTCTTATCGAGCCTAAAAAAGCTTTCTATCCCTACTTTGTTGTTAGCTTCCAAAGGAGACCGAAGGGTACCCCCCCTAGAATCTATTCGTCTTGCACGTGCCTTGCCAAAATCCCAATTGATCTGGATGTCAGGGGAAGTGGGTAATATGCTTCCCTGGGAAGCGAGTAAATCGGTCGTAGAGCGAAGTCGAGATTTTTTGAATGATTTAGACACAAAAAAAGACCCAGTTAGCATTTGCTGACCAGGCCTTCTTGGTTTTAGGTATGTCGTTCTTCCTAAGCAGTGATGGTGTCAGAAACACCCTTAACTGTCTTGATGATGATGGCTGCAACCTTGTAAGGATCAGCTTCAGAGTTGGGGCGGCGGTCTTCCAACCATCCTTTCCACCCACTTTCTACGGTAGCGATAGGAATACGAATAGAAGCACCGCGGTCAGAGACCCCATAGCTAAACTGATCAATTGATTGTGTTTCGTGTAGACCAGTCAGGCGCAAATGGTTATCAGCTCCATATACAGCGATGTGCTCAGCTACCACAGGCTCGAACGCCTCACAAATCTTGTCATAGATTTCTTTGCTGCCAGCAGTACGAAGCAGGGAGTTAGAGAAGTTGGCGTGCATTCCACTTCCGTTCCAGTCACCTGACACAGGCTTACAGTGGTAGTTTACAGCAACACCGTATTTTTCTGCCGTGCGCTCAAGCAGATAACGAGCCACCCATATTTGGTCTCCAGCAGATTCAGCTCCTTTGGCGAAAACCTGGAACTCCCATTGTCCTGCTGCAACTTCTGCATTGATTCCTTCTACGTTGATGCCAGCATCAAGACATAGATCTAGGTGCTCTTCTACAATTTCGCGGCCGTAGGCTGAAGTGGCACCTACACCACAGTAATAAGGCCCTTGTGGCTCGGGATAGCCGTTTTCGGGGAAACCAAGTGGCTTGTTGGTTTCTGGATCCCATAGAAAATATTCTTGCTCAAATCCGAACCAGAAGTCTTCATCTTCATCGTCAATGGTGGCTCGCCCGTTGGTAGGGTGAGGGGTTCCATCAGCGCTGAGGACTTCGGTCATGACCAAAAAAGCATCCTTACGATCCGGATCTGGAAAGATTGCTACGGGCTTGAG
>CAZFPQ010000224.1:0-3116 GCA_964521065.1 uncultured Bacteroidia bacterium
TGTATTGAAAGGGCGATAATCCTGGATTACAAGAGCAAGGGCTAGGGTTGATTCTCTGTATAACAGATAGAATCCCCTAGTTTTTTTTTAGCTTGTCCTCAAGATTGCTTCATACCTCAAGGACTGAGCAGCTTCATGCAAACAAATCGACCACGCTGGACCTGGTTTACCATACTAGGAGTTTTCTATTTGGGTCTCTTCTTCCAAGCTTATTATTATTTCCATGGGCTTGAGAGTATTTATGACTTCAAAGTGGTCGAAGGCCTCCCCGCAGAATTTCAAGGTAATGATTGGGTTGTCTGGGAAGACACGGAACAAGGTGTAATTGCCCGTAGGGTACACCCTTTACCGGGCTACCGGCCCACCGATCAATCTAGGGTTCTTCCTGGAGATCGGTTAGAAGAGATTGATTATCATCCTATTGTGAGTGGGGGGGTGGCTGATACCATCACCTCCTCAGCCCCTCCAGGGTACGTGTTTGCGGCGGACGTTCAGCGCCCCGACCCATATACTCAATCCATTCAAAAAATAGAAGGAGCCTTGATCACCAATGGGTTTTGGTTGTCTTTTTCTTTCAATGAATATGGAGCTTATTGGAATCTAAGTGGGTGGATCATGGGGCTGGGGACCTTCTTAGGAACCGTAGTCTTGGCCATCTTACTTCCATTGGTTCGCCGGACAAATTTTAGGGAGAACTTCCCTGTTTTGTTGATTGTCATTCTTGCTTTTGCCTTTTTCTGCCTCCAGTTGCTGCATCATGTTTATCTAATCGTAGAAAGCAACCTTAGCGGAATCGGCAGTGAGAAGCTATACATCCTGATCTACACCGTATTGCTGTTCGCTTATGCGATTTCCTATTTGTCCTTCAAGGCGGAAACTTCATTCCGCTGGATGATTCTGCCTTCTGTCCTATTATCAGGACTGTATTTGTACAGTTTTTATGACATCATTTATGTTGATCGCCAGCTGAAGCATTTTCATCTCTGGTTAGAAGATCACGTGGCCATATTTTTTCTTTGGCATTTGGCGGGGGGCTTAATGTTCTATCTCGCCGCCAAAGGGACTGAACTGGAGCGACGACATTGGGTTACCCTTGGGGGCATGGCTCTGCTGGCCCTAGCCGGGGTGTTTTATTTTGTCATGCCGTCTTCCGCAGAGCTGTTGCATCGAGAGCATGCTTGGTTCGGATTCAGTCTAATTGTTTTCTTTCCTGTTTTGAATGCGAGTTACCTGCGCTCACAGTTTGGAAAGATCAGCTTGGTTGTCACCCAAACCTTTCAGTATCTGGTTACCTTCATTTTAGGTATCATCTTGTACTTTGCCATCTCTCAGGCATTCGAATACCTGCAGCTCAACATCACCTACCGCCGTTTTCTTGAGTTTATCGCATTTCTTTTGCTTATGATCATGGCTCGTCTGGTTTATTTGGCCAATGAAAGCCGACTGACGAAATACTTTGTTACTTCTCAACGTGAAAAGCTAACTACCTTTTACAGTTTCATCAACCGGATTTCGCAGTACTTAAACCCTGATGAGCTCAATCGCGATTTAACGAAGGAAGTGAAAACCTATTTCAGCGCGGAGCCAGTCCAGCTTTGGTGGGCAGCTCGTGAGGGAGAGATTGCCAAAGAAATTCCTGGTATCCAGCATCCCCAAGAGATTTACCAAGAGTTGAGGAGCAACAATACCTTTTGGTCCAAAAACAAAGAGATCGCGGCGATTAGCTTAGCCCCTAGCTTGGAAGCGGAGCTTTCGAGCTCTCCTTTTGCGCTGATTTCCCCCCTGACCATCAAAGTAGATGAAGATCGCTATGGCTTGTTGTTATTGGGCAAAAAGAAGCGGGGCGTATACAACCTAGGGGATTTGGACCTTCTCTCTCAGTTGGTGCAGCAAACCCAGTTGACGATCAATGTAATGAGGAGGGTAGAGCGAGAAAAAGAGCTAGTTGAACAAACCTATGAAGCCAATTTGACGGCTCTGCGCTCTCAGATCAACCCGCACTTCTTGTTCAATACCCTCAACTCTATCACGGAACTTGTGCATGAGTCGGCAGACTTAGCAGAGCAAGCCGTAGAGAAGTTAGCCTTTATCCTGCGCTTCACCACCAAAAAGTCTAACGAGCAGTTTTTGCAACTCCACGATGAGATGGATCTAATCCGGACCTATTTGGAGCTAGAGCAAATTCGATTTGGTAAAAGACTGCAAACGGAGATCGAGATTGCTCCTGAAACCAAAGATGTATATGTGCCTTCGTTTATCCTGCAGACCTTGGTGGAGAATTGTATCAAGCATGGTATTTCCAAGATCTTATATGAAGGTTCAGTGAGCATCAAGAGCTACCTCGAGAATGATTTTCTGGTCTGCAAGGTTTATGATAATGGACCCGGTATAGACCTGACTAGGATCTACAAAAGCACGGGGTTGAGCAATTCCATCTCTCGTTTAGAGAAATTGTATGATCTGAAAAATCTGCTTGAATTTGAAAATACAGGAGATGGCACCTTGGTAACCATGCGTATTCCACTACCCGATTCTCCCCATCTATCGGAGGAGGCACGGGCGCGAAGCCAAGTCCGTAAGCAAGCAAACTAGCTCTGGTTAGCCAAGCTTGCCTTTTACCAAAATGTTGCCCTTAACCAGTAACAGTATCGCCCCTCCGATAAGCCGGAGTTTTCGAGCCTGAGCCTTTTGATGGTGATAATCGGTGAGTTAAATCAATCCCATCACCCGGTTTCTTCTGTCCGTCTACATAATTTTCTTTTGGCTCCGTTAAAAAAGGAAGGCATAAAGCTTTTGTAAGCCTTATGCCCATCTCTTCTGGCAATAGGGGCCAAACCCCTACTCATAATCCGTAGGTAACCCCAGTGATTCAAATTCATCGACCTCCTTGGTCAATAGCTCTAACTTCTCTCGTAAGCGACGGTAGGCTACGGCTCCCAATGGAAGGTGTACCGGAGGGTTGTCTAGTTCCGTGAGGGCATACATGGCTTCAGCCCCCTTGAGGGGATCTCCTTGCTGTTGGCCACTTACCTGCCTAAGCCATTCTATGGTGCGGCCCGCACTGGCTTCGTAGTCAGGAATGGTGACGTCTGAGTAGGTAGCCGAGCGACCAGCCC
>CAZFPQ010000224.1:3216-12055 GCA_964521065.1 uncultured Bacteroidia bacterium
CTGGCTTCGTAGTCAGGAATGGTGACGTCTGAGTAGGTAGCCGAGCGACCAGCCCATTCAGTGCGGAAGGGACCGGGTTCGACGTTGGTCACTTTGATCCCCAAGTGGGCAACTTCAGGGGCTAGGGCCTCACCAATTCCTTCTAAGGCAAACTTAGACCCATTGTAAACCCCTAATCCTGGGTTGGCCCTCAGGCCCGCAATGGAGGTCACATTGATGATATGTCCACTTTGCTGGGCCCGCATGCTGGGTAAAATGGCGCGGATAAGGTCTACCGCACCGAATACATTTACCTCAAATTGACGGCGAAGTTCTTCCCCAGAGACTTCTTCAATGGGGCCAATAGATCCATATCCTGCGTTGTTCACCAGTACATCTATGCGGCCTTTGGCCTCTAGTACTTGTTGAACCCCGGTTTGGATCTCTTCTGCTTTGGTTACATCGAGGAGCAAGGCCATCATTTGGCCAGGTGCCAAGCTTTCAAAATCGGCCATTTGTTCGCGTTTGCGTAAAGTGCCGACGACAAAGTCGCCTTTTGCAGCAGCAACTTTGGCTAGTTCACGGCCAAAGCCCGTCGAACAACCGGTAATGAACCATACTTTCATGAGACGTAGTTGGAAGTCTAGGATTGAAGTTTAATAAGTGTTTAACGCAAGGCTAGGAATCCTGTTCAGAAACCTGGCTGAGAACTTGAGTTGATTGAGTCAACTTTCTAAAAGCATCCTCTAGCGTATAGGCTTTACGATTGAGGCCTAGCATGGGATTTTGTTGTGCGACGCAGAGCTCAAATAAATGTTGGCGGATGTCTTGGCTTCGGTCCGTATGAATTACCCACTGGGTATCGCCTTTTGGCTCGATGCGCTTGACTCCCAGGTTCTCTGGCAAGGAGCCCAAGTCTAAGCCAGGATTGGCAACTTCTAAGTCGATGACATATTCATCCTCGCTTCGCTCGCGAATGGTAGCAGTGGGTTCATCGGCCACAATTTTGCCACGATCTATGATGATGACCCGATCGGCAATTGCCTCTACTTCTGAGAGGATATGAGAGGAAAAGATGACTGTCTTGTCTCGTCCGACTTCTCGGATCAGTTCTCGAATATCTACGATCTGATTGGGATCCAGACCCGTGGTAGGCTCATCTAGGATGAGTACTTGAGGGTTGTGAATCAGGGCCTGGCAAAGCCCCACCCGTTGGCGATATCCCTTAGACAGAGCTGAGATTTTTTTGTGTTGCTCACGAGTAAGACCGGTTTGTTCAATTAACTGAGGAATTCGCTCTTTAAGGTGGCTTCGGCTCAGTCGGTATATTCTTCCTACAAAATACAAGAACTCATGCACGTGCATGTCTAAGTATAGGGGGTTGTGCTCGGGTAAATATCCGACTCTTTCCCTGACCTTAAGGGGCTCAGCCTGAACCTCAAACCCATCTACGTGAGCGGTACCGCTGCTTGGGGTAAGAAATCCGGTGAGAATTTTCATCGTAGTGCTCTTTCCCGCTCCATTGGGACCCAAAAAGCCCAGGATTTCCCCTTGCTTTGCTTCAAAACTCAAGGAGTCGATGGCAAGTTGTGGTCCATAGCGCTTTGTAAGCGAATCAATTGCTACCATTTTACTGGATCATTGTTGATCGAAATTAGCTAACTTTAGTGGTCAACCCAACATTATTCCCATGTCCATAAACCTTCGTGCCTGGCTGATCATTAGTTTCGCTGGGCTGTTGCTATTCAGCTGCAAATCTGATCCCTCATCCTCATTATACCAAAACGGTCAAGATGGCCTGGTCAGATACGCAGGGGAACTCCCCAATGTAGTTCGGGTAGCCTTGCCCAATGAACCCAGGGACCTGCATCCCACCAATAATAACACTGCCGCTCGGACCCAAATCCTTACCTATTGCTTTGAAGGGTTGCTGTCTTTGAATGTAGATGGAGAGCTACTTCCCCTCCTGGCAAAGGAATTGCCTGAGACCAGCGATGACGGATTGACCCAATTATTTACCCTCGATGCCCAAGCCAAGTGGCCAAGCGGACGTCGCATTTCATCAGAAGATGTCGTCTTTTCCTTCAAGGCCCTGGCTCAGAATTCCAATCTTGGATCCTATCTAGAATCCATTGCTTCAATTCAGGCAATCGGTGAAGAACAAGTTGAAGTTCGATTTAAGTATCATGACTTCTTGAATTCCATGGTTGGAGCTTATGGCTATGTACTGGATCGAGAAGTTTTTGATCCGGAGGATGTGTTGGGTAAGTACTCGGTGAGTACCATGCTCGATACCAAGCATGAGGTCTATGAAGATCCTGCCGTAGCGACTTGGGTCAAAGATTTTAAGAACTTCACTACTGGGCAGAATGTAGAGTTACTTGCCAGTGGCAGTGGCCCCTATCAATTTGCAGAATGGAATACCGGTGAGGAGATCAGGCTACTAAGCCGGGATAATTATTGGGCCCAAGGTAGAGAGGGAGACTTCTATCAGCAGGGACCGGATGAAATTGTATTCAAATTCATCCCTGCGGCAGATATCCCTCTTTCCTTAAAGCAGCAACAAGTTGACTTCACGATATACCTAGGTTCTCAATCCTGGCAGGACCTAAGAACGAATTCCCCTACTGTGAATGAGCATTATGTGCTAGATACGACCCTTAACTATCCCCTATCTTGCATCATTCTCAACAACCGTCCCAATGTAGAAAAGCGGCAGCCCTTTTTTACCGATGCCCGGGTTCGTCAAGCCATTGCTCACGCCATTCCCATAGAGAGCATCATCCAAGAACAGCTGGTAGGCTTGGCGCAGGCGACGGGAAGCCCAGTCCCCGCGGACAACCAGTTTTATAATTCCGATCTAAAAATGGTTGCCTATGATCCCGCAGAGGCGCGGCGTTTGCTGGCAGCAGCCGGGTGGGTAGACAGCAATGAGGACCAAATTAGGGATAGTTTGATTGAGGGGGAGCGAGTAGAATTTCGCATGGACTTGTATCGCTCTACCAATAGTTCGCCCGAAGTGAAAGCTACTTTTGATCGAATAAAAGATGAGTTGAGACAGATTGGGATTGAGGTCAACCTGACAGGGGGACAAATCGGAGAGTTTTTTCAACAGACCTTAGCGAGGGATTTTGATGCAGGAACCATGCAGCTACCAGCTGGATCTACGCCCTATGACTTTAAACCTCTATGGACCAGCAGTGCCTATCCTGGGTTTAATTTCGCTGGTTTTCTAAATGACGAAGTAGACAGCTTGGTAGAAGTAGTGCGCAAAAGCATGGATGAGGCAGAGCAGGTCCATGCGGCACACCAAGTTCAACAAATCATGTATGATGAGATGCCGGTGGTTTACCTGTTTCGCAGCTATCAAAAAAGTGCGGTACACCGGCGCTTTAACTCACAGGGATTGGGCCGCAATGCCCCTTACCTGATGCTGAATACCCTGCGTATGATCCCCGCAGAAAAAGACGAATAATTACCCTCCAACTCAGGGCAGTTTTTGTTATTTTCCTATGTCATCGGGACGTTTGGCAGACGCTTGGGTTTATTCTCAGACGAGAAACGAAAACCCAAGCTCTCGTATTCGTACAAACAAGAAACAGCTTAAGATGCGAATTCTCACCCTTATATGTTTGCTCCTGGTAGGAGGGATAGGTACCAACCACCTCTTTGGACAGGGCCAACAGCAAGCCTTTGCCGATCAAATAATTTGGAAACAACGTAAGACCGAAAACTTTGTGGTGTACTATCCCGAAGGAAATGAAGCCTCAGCAGGCATCGTTTTACGTTATGCTGAACAGGCCAGGTTTGATCTTTCGGCTTTGCTCGATTACCGTCCAGATGGGCCCCATACCTTGTTTTACCTCTCCCAAGCTCAGGCTTTGCTTTTCTCAGATTTTGATCTGATCAAACCTGATTTGTTACCTGGGCGGACCAATGTGCCCGATCATTATGGCATCGTCATTAATCCCGGGACCAGCCAGGAACTCTACTCTGAGGTAAAGCGCCAAGTTGCACGGGTCTTGTTACAAGAATTTAACTATGGCTATCGTTTGGGAAGCATCGCTCAAACTTCTTTGCTGTTTTATGACGCCGATTGGTTTACAGAAGGATTGGCTGATTTTATGGGATACGGCTGGACCTTTGAAGATGAGCAACTCATCAAAACCCTGACTTCGTATCAGTTGTTGGAGTTGGCTCAGGAAGGTGAAGGCTATCTCAATCGCATTGCGCGCCGCTCGGTTTGGCACTATGTGACCCACGAATATGGCCTGCAAAAGCTGCGAGAAATCATTTATCTAGCCAATATATCTCACTCTATTGAATCGGGAATCATTTCTGTTTTGGGCATTACGCTCAATAGTTTGACCAGCCGTTGGCAGCAGTACATGCAAAAGCGCTTTCGCGAGCAGCAAAATGGTCGAGAGCTTTTGGCAGAAATGAATGACGCTCTTCGCTTGCCGTCTTATCGAGACGGAGTGGCTACCAGCTTTGCTCATGATCCTGGTGGAAACAAGGCAGCTATATTTATCAATCGCTCTGGCCGGCAGGAGTTATTCATCTACGATCAGGAGACCCGCCAATATTCAAGCACCTCCATCAAAACTGGCCTCTCAAGACTGAACGGGGAAAGCCTTCCTGTATACCCTCCCTTGGCTTGGAGCCATGATGGCAAAACCATCGCCACGGTTATTTATGATTCTCGAGGAGCACAACTGGTGTTTTATGATGTAAAAACGGAGGAAATAACTTTTAAGGAGCTTTCAACTCGTATCGAAGAGATTACCCACATCAGTTGGGCTTACCAAGATGATCGGTTGGCCTATTCGGTAAGGCATAGAGGAAAAAGTGATATCTGGGTGGCCCCTAAAGGTTCTAATGTGTTTGTGGCCTTGACCAATGATCCCTATGACGACCTGAGCCCCACTTGGAGCCTCGACGATCAATTCATTTTCTTTAGCTCTAACCGAGATAGTTTGGCCATTGCTGACGTGGCACGTGACTGGGCAGGGCATCAAAGGGATTTTGATCTGTTCAAGCTAAAAGTACAGACAGAGAGACCCGAATTGGTTCAATTGACCAATACTCCCGATGTCAACGAAATGTCGCCTCAACCGAAAAGCAGTTTTGAGGTGATCTACCTCTCCGATGTTTCTGGGATTTACAACTTGCGACAGCTCAATATTTTCCAATTGAGGGATGATCCCGTGACGAACCTTACCATCGGGATCTCAGACTATCAGGTGTATGATGACAAGGTCTTGATTCGGCAGACCTCTCAAGGGGAAACGGGTCTTTTTCTACTGGCATTAGAAGCTTTTCGAACTCTGAGAGAACCAAAGCCTACCTTGTTGCGACTCAGTAAGGATGCTGAATATCAGCAGCTTCAACGAAAAAAGCAGCTTACTCAAGCGATGCTAGCGGCTGCAGAAGCCGCAAACTCACAAACAAAAGAGGAGGAGACAACTTCAAGTGCTAACCTTGAAGATTCCACTCAGATCGAGGGAAAGCCTACAGAAGAAGCTGCCGAGGCAGAAGAAAGCAAGCCGGTACGTTATTACATTTTCGATGAGGAAACTGAGCCCTATGAGGTAAGAAAACCAGAACCTGCTCGTGAACGTCCTCGAACTACGGGACGCAACCGGGTGAATTCTTCTGGTTTGGGCCGCAGCTTGGTCAATGAAGCGCAGTCCCCTCGGCTAGAGGACATTCAGGTAGGGCGTGAAACCCGTGCAGCTACCCAATGGCGCACCGATTATTTTGGCGTGAACTTAGCCTATGATCCCTTTGCGCGCATTGGGGCTCAGTTTGATGTGGGCTTATCGGACCTATTTAACCGACACCAAGTAAGGGCGACATATACGCCTCTCTTTCACATTCAAAACTTTTTGCGCAACCATCTTTTTGATGCCGAGTACAGCTATCGTAAAGGACGTATAGATTGGTTTGGACAGGTAGGATTGATGACCCGGGCCATCAGAGAGCAAGGTAACTTGAATCCCAACCAATTGGAGTTAGACTCAGCCATTTTTCGATTTAACCAAATCAACTTTCAGGCGGGAGCACGTTATGCATGGTCCAGCTACGCTCATGCCGAAGTAAGTGCTGGCTATTTTAACATCAATCGCATTGATCAGAAGCTACAGAGGGAGCAACGGATCGAAGATTCCGATCAACTGCTACGTGCTGGTATTGCGTTGAATTATCAACGGGTAGAGCGCTCCTTGGGGTACCCAATGAAAGGGTTAATGGCCCGAGGCTCTTTCAATAGCTTTTATTCAGTTCCCAATGGGAATTTTGCCTTCCATCGTGCAATGGGGGAAGTAAGATATTACCGACCTATTTATGAGAAGCTGGTCCTAGCTTTGCGCATCGAAGGGGCGTTTAACCTTCCTCGCGAAGTAGAGCAATACTATCTAGGAGGCGTCAATAATCGCCTGATGATGCTTACTCCCGGACAGGGCGATGAAAACTTGGTTGATCCTCAGCTGGACACGACCTTGTACCGTACTCATTTTTTAGGTTTTGCTACGCCAATTCGTGGTTTTCGCAACGCAGTTCGTTCTGGTTCCCGTTACTTGATGAGCAACATTGAGCTTCGCATTCCAGTTTCTCGCTTGCTCAAAAATGCCTTGGCTACCAATCGTTTGTACAACCTTGAGCTCATTCCCTTCTTCGACATTGGGGCTGTATGGGTGGAAGGGAACCCCTTTTCGCAGAAAAAACCAACCGACACCCAGTTCATTCCCCTCGGTGCTCAAGGTCCCTTCTCGATCAAGCTACAGACTCTCAAAAGTCCCTTCCTCATGGGCTTTGGATCTGGAGCTAGGATCAACCTGCTGAGTTGGTCACTGAGGGCAGACTTGGCATGGGGAGTAGATGATTACATCATTCAGAGACCTACCTTGACCCTATCGATGGGCAGAAGATTTTAGGGCAGCAATACGGAGAAGTAACTAGAGCTTCTCCCTGCTTTGATTGAGGCCAAGTTCAGGTAAGTGCTTCAATTTGTGGTAGTGCAGGGCAGCTAAGATGCATTGCTTTAGCGTTGCTTGAGGAATGACTTGATCCATCTGGAAAATGATGGCTCTGTTTCCCTCATAGTTGAGCTCGTCTCCGAATACAGCACGGAAACTAGGCACCAATTTGCTGGTACATTTGAAATACATGGCGTATTGCTGGGGCTTGGCTTCCTTCCAATCGATGCGAAGGGTACTTCCTTTGGGAGCAAGATAGCTGGGCTCCCCCCACCTAAGGGCCTCTTCCAGTCGGGGAATAGCATCAGACTCCTCTGCGGCATCTAAGATGAGTTGACGTAGCTGCTCTAATTTCTCTCTTACCAATGGAGGATAGGAGAGGAATTTTTGGGCTACTTCAGGATGAGTCTGTAATTCCATGGAGTTTAAGTAAGCGGACATAAGAAAAACGGTAATCGGGGTATGGGAGTACGGGGTATGTGGTGGTAATTATTCATTCTTGTAACCATAGCCCCATAGCCCCATACCTCGATTTCTTTTGCAAGTACTTGAAATAGGAGAGGAGGGAAAAGTGGAGCCTAAATTTACTGAAAGAAGAGGCCTGAAGAAATGGTCAATCCTCCCATTGAAGTAGCGAGGAAAGTATTTTCAGGTTTCTCATTCTTGGAGGATTAGTACTTTGTCCACCTGTCCCTTTTCTATGATCTGGATGCTTTTGGCATCATTCATGACAAAAAAGTAATCTGAGGTGACTTCAATGAGCTGAACCACTGGCAACGTGTCATCCTTACTAATGAAGTGATAGGCAATGCCGGGCGTTTCAAGGCTCTGCAATTCCTCTGAATGACTGCGCCCAAAATTATAAGCCAGGATAAAAGGAACGGTAAGCATAAGGAAGATCAAAAACCTTTTCATTCTCCTTCGCATGGTGGCCTCACTTTCGACTTCTTCTGCTGGAGCAAGTCTCCCCCTTTTATGGGTAGTGAGAATAAATACCCAATCCAGAAAGCCCCTTGCGAATCTGGTATTGCTCAGTAAAAGTAAAAGGGCAAGAAGGGACGTATAAGCAAAAAACAGCAATCCCGGTTGCTTGAAGGCCAGGGCCAAAAAATCTTCTAATTGGCAAAAATGAAGAATGTCAACCCCCAAATAATCAAACAAGGTCTTGGCATAGGTCGCGCCTATGAAAGAACTGTAGAGATAAATGATGGTAATGGCGATGGAAGGCTTTTCTCTAAAGAAGTCGAAGAGTCCTTTTGTCTTTGAAGGAAGGTCTGGTGCTGAAGTGCTCATGGGCATTCGCTTAGATACTGATTCGCTGTCCCCTACAGGACTGAAGCGAAGACTCAAGCTAGTGATTAGTTGGGGGAAGGACTAGGCTGAAGGAATGAATTTAGGTCATGACTGGCTGTAGAGAGGATATCTTTGAAAAAGCTTTATTTCTTCTGCGAATAAGCAGGCGTCAGATCGCTGATGCTTTGTCCCTTGGGCCTAATGGCTAATCGGCAGTAGCTTTTTCCTGAATTAGATTGAGATTCGAGCACGATCAATTGCCCTCCTTGGGCCTTTATCAACTGGCGGTCATAATTCATCAACTTGTGGCAGGCGTCTACGCGCCCCGTGCCCCTAAGGGGGCAGTGAAGGTGGATCTCGGTGAAGGCGGTGCCGTCCTGAGTTGATTTGATGGGGAAATGATGCCGGCCATCCGGAGGCATGAGTTGCTGCCAAACCTTGGCCAGGGATGCAGCATCTGAAGCTGTCGGGGGTTGATTGAGGGCCAAGTTAAGCTGAGCCAGTTTTTTGGTAAGCCAACGGGTCAGGCTATCCAATCGAGGCCGTCTTGCCAGCCATGCCAATAGACTTAAGGCCAGATTAAATACAAC
>CAZFPQ010000225.1:0-12035 GCA_964521065.1 uncultured Bacteroidia bacterium
CGATATGAGTGGCAATGTGTGGGAGTGGTGCTGGGACTGGTACGATGGCGACTACTATTCAGCTAGTCCTGAAAAAGACCCTATGGGACCTGAGGGCGGCTCCCGCCGCGTCTACCGGGGGGGCTTTTGGCTCAGCGTCGCCGTCGACAGTCGGGTCGCCTACCGTCGCCGCGGCTACCCCGACGACCGGAACGACTATCTTGGTTTCCGCTTCGCCAGGTACGTTTGACTTTTATTCTTTTTGCTTTTTTGCTTTTTGTTGGGGCGATTTGCAAATCGCCCTTACGCTGCTTTTATTCCCTTCGGCTTCGCTCAGGACATGCTTTTAGTGTACCAGAGGTGATTTCGAAGTGACAGGTCGCTAGACCGATATATCTGGGGCAGTTTTTAGCAAAACGCCGTTTCAGTGCGGGAATTGAAGATTTTGCCTCTCGGATATATCTGAGCAGTATGTAGGATATATCGGTAGATATATCTGGATTTCCATCTCAGTGATTACTATTGTGGATATCTGGTCTTGCTACTGGATAAACCGGGCAGTGTTCCCCAATAGCAGTCCTATTTGCTCAATGGTCGAATTTTAACTTTTTGCAAGCCTGTGATATAGAAGGGAGTAGGTGTAGGACTATCATCCTGCTGGGATCACAGCATAGCCGCTTCAGCTAAATTTAAGCGGTTTTGTATGTTAAAAATGAGCAAATTCTCCGCTGGGATTTTTATGTTTTATGAACCCCTGACGGCATAGACTGCTCCTTCACGCTTTTCCCTTCCCCATTTATACCAATACTGCCAGAGAAGTTGTTAAATTTGTAGCGCGATCCTCTGATCATTGTTTCAAGCTGATCTTCATGATGCTGCGTCAACTTTCTTTTGTGTTGCTCCTGGGAGCTACCCTGATGTGGACGGGCTGCGGCTCTTCCGACCTTTCTTTGCTCAATTCGGTCAAGCGATTTGAACCGGAGTGGATGGACCTGAGTGAAAAAGTCACCGAAATGGAAGACTTGCTGCGCCGGACTCACTTGCGCTATGAGTCTTTTTTGGAATTTGCGGGGCCGCAGCTCAGCAATCCCGAGGCCAATCGGCGCTACGACCTTTCTAGTGCCCGCAGCCAGTACCGCAACATCATCTCGGAGCGGGACCGCATCGAGAAAGAGTTTGGCCAGCAGAAGGGTGAATTCGTCAAGGCGGTTTCGGAGTTTAACCAGTGGCAAAACAAACTGATGCAGGACAAAAAGAGTGGAGAGGCCGCCCAGAGCGAGTTCGGTGATTACCAGACCCGCTACCGAGGTCTGGCCGAATCCATTGAGAAACTGGACGCCGACTTGACTCGTAACATCGAGGAAAGCAACAGCATGGTCCGCAAGGTCTGCAATGCTTTGGGCAGTGCCCGGCGAGATCGATATTTGATTGACCCCAGTCGAATCTAACTTTCTATACCGCTTATTTACATGATTCAGATCACCGAATGCCCCCGAGATGCCATGCAGGGGCTCGCTGATTTCATCCCGACTGAGACCAAGATCCAATACCTCAATGCCCTGCTGCGCGTGGGCTTTGATACCCTGGACTTTGGTAGCTATGTCTCGCCCAAGGCGGTGCCTCAAATGGCGGATACCGCTGAGGTCTTAGCGGGATTGGACCTGAGTAGTACCTCGACCAAATTGCTGGCCATCGTGGCCAATCGCCGGGGGGCAGAAAGCGCGGCGGCTCAAGCTGCCATCCATTTTTTGGGCTATCCTTTCTCGGTTTCAGAAACGTTTCAGCAGCGCAATACCCGTAAATCCATGGCGGAATCTCTGGATCTCGTGAAAGACATGTTGGAACGCTGTGAGGGGGCTGGAAAGGAGCTGATGGTATATCTGTCCATGGCCTTTGGCAACCCCTACGGCGATCCTTGGTCGCCCGAACTTGTAGAAGAGTGGGCTGAAAAGCTGGTTGAAATGGGAGTTGAGCATTTGGCTTTGGCGGATACAGTCGGGACGGCGGATACGGAAAGTATTCAACAGCTATTCACTGCATTGCTTCCTCGATTTCCAGAGGTACACATCGGGGCACACCTGCACGCCAAGCCCGAGGAACGACTAGGCAAGATCGCCGCGGCCTATGAAGCTGGATGTCGCAGTTTTGATGTAGCGATGCGGGGATTTGGAGGCTGCCCTTTTGCTGATGACGAGTTGACGGGGAATGTAGCGACCGAATCGCTGCTTGAATTTTGTGATTCGCGCAAGGTGGATACCTCGATTGATCGAAATGCGTTTATGGAGGCGGGGCAGTTGGCCCTACAGGTATTTGGATAAAAAGGATTCATTTCTTGGTCTGACCAGTAACCCACTTTGGTCATCCTAACCAACACCATGTACTTGAAAAAGATCCCAGACTTTCTTCAGCGTTATTACAAGCAATATCGGTGGTCCTTCCCCACCGAAGAGAAGGTGGTATATCTTACCTTTGATGATGGCCCCACGCCCGAAATTACCTCATGGGTAATGGATCAACTTGATAAGTACCAAGCTAAGGCAACCTTTTTTTTGGTGGGCGATCAAGTCCGTCGTTATCCTGGGCTGGTGCACGAGTTGATTGACCAAGGGCACGCCATCGGCAACCACACCCAAAGCCATGTAGATGGCTGGCAGATGGGCCTCAAGCCTTATTTGCGAGAGTTTTTGCGCTGCAAGCGCAGCATCATGGAATATACGGGGCGTCAAACCCGACTTTTTCGCCCCCCTTATGGACGATTGACCCATACCAAGGCGAAATACATTGCCAGAGACCACGACATCATCATGATGGATGTGATCGCGGGAGACTTTGATCGTAGCCTGAGCGCCAAGGATTGCGTACAAAATGTGATCAGCAAGACTCAGCGTGGTTCCATCGTGGTCATGCACGACAGCCAAAAGGCCTGGCCCCGTTTAGAACACGCTTTAGTACCTATTTTAGCGCACTTTTATGAGCAAGGATTTCGCTTTGAAACCATCCCCGTTTCGGACCGATTAAAGGCCCCGCCCTTGCTGTTTTCTTAGGGAGCTAAGCCGAAAACGATTTCGGATTTTATTCTTATTTGGATTCATTTGTGAAGATTTTGTAAAATTTTTATTTTTTTATTGAAAAAAGCGCAACGTTTTCAAAATGTTGCCGTTCTTAGTGGCGTAATTCAATTTCTAATTACGCTATGAAGTTTATCCAAAACACCATCCTTATCGCTTCTGTCCTGATCGTCTCAGTAGGAGCGGTAGTAGCACAAACTCAAGCTACCCAGTTTGCGGTTATCCCTAACCTGGAGTCTGGTAACTACCTGGTAACCTACCAGGGCGAAACGGCCGCTGACTTCGTTCTGAAAATTCGGGACGAGCAAGGTCGGGTTCTCTACCAAGAAGATCATCAAGGAGAGGACCAACTAGTTCGCAGCTATCGCATTGAAGAGGCCACTCCTGGTGAGTTGTCCTTTGAGCTTAGCAGCGAAGGAAATATGGTTTCTAAGTCGGTTGCTTATCCCATGGTCGGCGAAGCTATTCAGCTTCAGTTGCTCAAGGATCCTGCCACAGAGCGCTATCAAGTGCTGATTGAGGGAGATCCTACCAAGGAGGTAGCCGTGAGCATTTATGATGTGCGAGGTAACCTGCTACACCGGGAATCTGGCACCATCGCTCAACAAGGACAAAAAATCTTCGACTTGAATCTGGTTCCTGAAAAGGCGGTTATTTTCACCGTCTCTGATGATTACACCAGTGCAGAGGAGTTGGTAGGACTACGCGACTAATACTCTCAGGTTTGTTATAATTTACAGTTGTTCACAATTACCAGCCCCCGCAAGGGGGCTGTTTTTGTTTCCTATAGACAGAGGTCGCAATTTTGATCCATGGAACCGAGCAAGACTTACGAGGTGATCGTTTTAGGTGCAGGGATCACGGGCCTAAGCGCCAGCTTTCAACTTAAACAAAAGGAGATTCCCCATCTTCTGCTTGAGGCTCAATCTAGAGCAGGTGGCGTGTTACAAAGTCGAAGCATACAAGGTTATACCCTGGACCATGGTGCCAATTCCATGGCCCTTAATCCGCAATTAGAGGAGATGATTGCGGCCTTAGGCCTGGAAGAAATGCTCATTAAACCAGAAAATGCGGCGACCAAACGTCTCATTCTCCGCAAGGGCAAGCTACATGAGGTCAGTGGTTCTCCGCTAGGCTTGCTAAAGACTTCCCTGCTCTCAGGTTTAGGTAAATTACGCTTGATGACTGAGCCTTTTCGGAAAGCCCAAAATATCGAGCGGGAATCAGTGGAGTCTTTTTTTACCCGTCGCCTGGGACGCGAGGCTTACCGATATTTAGCCGAGCCTATTTTAACGGGCATTTATGCTGGGAATGGCCAAGACTTACTTATGGAAGCCATTTTACCTAAGCTTAAAAACTGGGAACAAGAATATGGCTCTTTGTTTAAAGGCATGACCAAGGGCGCTAAATCCCATGGAGGAGGGGGCCCTCGGGTCATAGGTAGCTTTGAGGGAGGAATGGGGGGATTCGTTGATGCCCTTTCTGCTTACCTCTCTGAAGAGCTGAGGCTTGATCAGCGCTTGACGGAACTCACCAAGAGAGAGGATGGGTTTGAGTTAAGACTGGAAAGCGGTGAAAAGCTGTATAGCAAGCAAGTAATTTGGACTTTGCCTGCTACTCAGCTCTCGGCCTTAGAACTGCCCCCAATAGCTGAGCTTCCCACCTTGACATACCCTCCGATGATGATGCTCTATTTGGGCTATGAAAGAGCAGAACTTCCTCGAGAACTCGACAGTTTTGGTTTTTTGGCACCTAGAGCAGAAAAAGAACCTTTCTTGGGCTGTATTTGGAACAGCGCCATCTTCTCAGGCAAAGCCCCAGAGGGAGAGGCATTGTTTACCCTACTGATTGGAGGCGCTCACCATCTTGAGAAAACGGAATCGGATTTAGAGGCCTTGGCGGAGGCGGCTCAACAGCGTTTTGAGTCCTTGATGGGAATCAAGGCTTCTCCTAAGTTGGTGCAAGGCTATTTCTGGCCTCATTCCATTCCCCAATTCAATGCGGATCAGTTGGACCTCAAGGACAAGCTTATTGAACTTGTAGAAAGCTATCCAGGCCTATACTTTGCTGGCAATTGGCTGCGTGGAGTCTCCGTCGGAGACTGTGTCAAGTCGGGTTTTGAACAGGCTGAAGCCTGTGCCCAGCGGATCAAGGAAGTTGCTCCCAACTGATGATGCGAGGACTTCCTGAAGGGGCCGTGGGTAGGAAAAAGCAGACATGCTCACCTTGTACCGAATAGAATACCCTATCGCTTTGCTCAAAGTCGGCAACTGCACAGACGGGTGGGGTCCATCGATACTGAGCAGATCCATCGGCCATTTGCCAAGCTTGGGCCCAAGGAACCCAGTGGGCGCCTTTGACAACCAAGTGAAAGCTCCCCTGTTCAAAATCGGGATGTAAATGGAGTTGGTAACGGATGCGCTGGTCATCATAGGCTTCCAGTTCCAGGTCGGCATGGGGAATCAATCCACGAATGATGCTGTGATGGATTTGGCCTTCAGCAATACTTAGAGCTTCGATTAGGCCCTCTTCCACTTGGCTGGGCCATGAAATTTGAAGCCCCGATTGAAATACGAGTCGATCTAGCTCCATGACTTGAAACACCGAATCAGGCCAGGGTTCACCGGCCGACGCAGAAAAACTCGGGGAAGGATGTAGGCAAAGAGAGCAGGCAAGGAATAGGCTATGAAAAATGGACATGGTGGGTTGGGTTACAAAAGAAACGGACTTAGCCTTTACTTATTCTATCGACTTTACAACAAAGAGCCTATCTACCTTACATGCTTGCGCGATGGCCTCTTGGCCTTTTAAAGGGTAGAAACAGGGAAGAGGTGACGGATGAAAGTGGGTTAATGACATTTAGAAAGGCGGGATAAGTCCCCAAATTCCTTTACTTATAATACCTTTATCCCCGTTGATAGAAAGATCCTATGAAGCCCATTCCTTACGGACGTCAGGAAATCACCCAAGCAGATATCGAGGCGGTAACTGAAGCGCTTACCCACGATTACCTTACGGGAGGACCTCGAATCAAACAGTTTGAGGAAGAATTTGCAGCCTACGTAGGCGCTCCTTATGCCGTAGCCGTTAGTAGCGGAACGGCGGCTCTTCACCTATGTGCGTTAGCCCTGGAAGTGGGGCCAGGGCAAAAATGGCTGACGACACCGCTGACTTTCGCGGCTTCAGCCAATTGTGTGCTGTACACGGGGGCAGAAGTTGAACTGGTAGATATTGATCCTTCCACCTTGCTAATAGACCTGGAAGCCTTAGAGTCCAAACTCCGTTCAGCGCCTCTGGGAACTTATCAGGGAGTAGTAGGCGTTGACTTTGCTGGCTATCCCCTGGACATGGCTAAGCTTAGGGCCTTGGCTGATGAGTTTAGCTTAAAGCTGATTGAAGATAGCTGTCACGCTCCTGGTGGATGGTTTAAAAACGGGGGAGGTGACATGCATCGCTGTGGAGATGGTTCCTTGGCCGACCTGGCCATTTTCTCGTTCCACCCAGTCAAGCACATTGCTACGGGCGAAGGGGGGATGATTACTACTGCGGATGAGGTACTTTACCAGAAACTCTTAATGCTTCGTAGCCATGGCATCACACGGGATCGAAATCTACTGCAGGAGGACCATGGAGGCTGGTATTATGAAATGCAAGCCTTGGGCTTCAACTACCGACTGACGGACATCCAGGCTGCCTTGGGGGTTTCGCAGTTAAGTAGAGCAGTGGTAAACCTCGAAAAACGTAGATCTCTGGCTAAGCGCTACACCGAGGAGCTCGCCGATACAACCTTGATTTTGCCTCCTCATCACCCTGGACATGCCTATCACCTTTACGTGATCCAGTTCCCTCAAGGCCGAGACGATGCCTACACATACCTGCGAGAAAAGGGTATTTTGGGCCAAATCCATTATATCCCCCTGCATTTTCAACCCTATTATCAGGCATTGGGGTTTCGTAAAGGGGACTATCCTCAGGTAGAGACTTATTACCGGCGATGTTTGAGCATTCCCTTGTTTCCCAGCCTAAGGGTAGATCAGCAAGATTACGTCATTAGAGAGTTGAAAGGATGGCTGAAGTAAGATAGGAAAGTCAGAAAACTTTAGGGTCATTCTATGGTCTGACAACGATAGGTTTGTGACAGGTAAGTCTACGGCATGCCGTGGAGCTACCTCGGATGCGCCCGCAGACCTCTCCCACCTGCATACAGGACTATACATAACAGAGGCGAATCCCAACGGTCGCAGGTTTCTACCCAAGGTATGACCCGCGTTCCGCTGAGATCCTTACTGAACCATTACCGATCCTCGGCTGGAATTTTAAACATAAAAGGCAGGGTCACCCAAGTCGCCTTTGCTTCTTCTCCTTCGGCAAACTCAAACCGGAGCTGAGATAATACCGGCTCAACGGCGGCTTTGAATTCTGGTGCATCGCTTTTTAAGATTTCATGCTCTGATACCCGTCCCTCACTGTCTACTTTCAGGCGAGCTAAGACTTTGCCTTCTGTACCAGCTTCTTTCAGGGATTTCGGATAGCGAATTTGCTCATAGATCTCCTTGAGATTGACGGGCTTGGGCATGGCCGAGGCAGCTGTTTCGATGTCGCTGTGTTCGTCGAGAAGTCGAAAAGAAAAGGGGATGCTTACCCAGAAACTCACCGACTTTCCCTGATGTTGGGCCGGTTCAAAACGAAGTTGATCAAGCTCTTTTTCAACTGCGTCGGCTAATATCTGAGGTTCCTCTTTGATCCAAGTGTGCTCTACGTAGTTGCCTTCCTGGTCTACCAAAACCCGCGCAACGACTTGTCCTTGTATTTTTTGATCCCGTGCCTCCTTGGGGTAGCCGATGGTTTTTTGTACTTCGGCCATGTTGAGGGGTTCAGGGACTTGGTCTACTTCGGCGAGGATTTCCTGATCGAGGGTGGCGCCTTGTTGGGCGCAGCTTACTAAGAAAATCAAACTGATGCACAGCAAGCCGATCGCGCGCAGTCTCAGGGTGGAGGAAAAGTTGTACCTTGACATAGTAAATTGATGTTTTAGTGGAAATGAAACACAGTTTATACCAGGGGAAGGTGTGGCAGCACCTCCCCTTTGATTTGCCCTTTTTACATTGGTTCTCCTTCAAGTGGTATGTCGCCTTTCCGATAAACCGGAATTTGCAATCGGCGGGCCTTACTTTTTTTCAAAAAAAGTAAGCAAAAAACTTCTGCATTTTAGGCCGTACGCTAGGCCGCTCCAGTCCGCTAAATGCAGCCCAACGCCGCCTCATGCTGGCTTTACTAAACACCAAAAGTGAGGGGCTAAAGCGTGCATGAACTTGGCGCTATACTACTTTATTAGCCTAAAATTGAAAGGTATACTCACCCAGGTGATCGTTGGGTTTCCCTGGTGAGTCGCGGGTGTAAACCTGATCTGATCGAGGTAGGGTTCTACTGCCTTGGTTAACAATGGGGAAGGGGAGGAAACCATTTGGTGCTTGAGGTAGCTTCCGTCTTTGGCAATGAGAATTCGGACTAGGACCATCCCTTCCACGCCATTCTCTCGGGCTTCTAAAGGGTAGCCGATGGTTCGTTGGAGTTCAACTAGGTTGATGGGCTTGGGCATCTGGTCTACCTCCCACATCGTATCTGAAGGTGGATCTGGGGTAGCGAGGGTCGGCAGCATCCCTAATCCCAGCAGTCCCACCATTACCCAGGCGAAGTATCCCCCGAGGTGACCACGGGTGGGCTTGATCAAGTAGCGGGCCCTGGTCTTGATAAAAGAAGCTTGGAAAGGAGTCAATAGGGCCGTCTTGCTGCCTAAGGTTTGAGCCGTAAGTAGCCGTAAATACGATTGTGGAGCGGCGTCTTGAGTCGCGAACTCGTCGGCTTGTAATTCGTGAATCAGCCTTAACTCCCGGCGAGCTAGGTAAATTAGGGGATTGAACCACCACATCGCCACCCATACTTGATATAGAATGATATCCCAGCCATGTTTCTGGCGGTTGTGTGCGGTTTCATGTCGAAGAATGTACCGAGCGGCCTGATCGTCCAATTCCTCCTGGTCATTCCAGAAAATTTTCCCCAAACAGGCACTGGTCGGTAATGTCCCACGCGTCAAGAAGACGCGCTGTCCCAAGAGGCTTTCTGCTTTGAACGAACGGGTGTGATAGGCTAACAGAACCCACTGGATTAGGTATCCAATTAGGATGAAGCCACCGATTAGGGCATATACATTCCAAGGTCCCGGAAGACTAGGGCTAGCCATGGCCATATCAGTCGCAGGGACTGATACTTGAAAAGCGGGCAACTCCAGCAGCGGAAACGGAACTACCCAATGGCTCTGCCAATAAGTCCTCAATGCAGGACCAAGTAAAGCGATGCCTGGGGTCAAGAGCAGGTAGAGCCGATGAAATACGAGCTTTCTGCGGTGGCGGGCCGTAGGAAAGTATAGCAATGAGAAGAACACCGCCAGTAAGCTAGACTCCGCCAGGTAAGTCAAAAATTCAATCCAATTTGCCTTCATCATGAGTGGTCTTCAGGTGAGGGAGAGTTTGCATCGGAGGCATCAGAATTGGCCAATTTCATGACCTCGTCTAGGTCCTGTAGGCTGAGCTCCCCTTTTTGATGAAAGAAATTCAACATCTGCCGGAAAGACCCGCCAAAATATCCCCGTAGAAAGTGGCTGAAATATTCCTGGGCGTAGCTTTCCTTGCTGACCAAAGCATGGTATCGATGCGACTTTCCAAAGACTTCATAGTCTACAAATTGCTTCTCCCGCAAAATCCTCAGCAGCGTAGAGACGGTACTCTGGTTTGGCTTTGGTTCCGGGAAACTTGTCATGATTTCTTTTAGAAAGGCTGGTCCCAAGTCCCAAAGGACTTGCATGACCTGTTCTTCTGCCTTGGTTAGCTTCTGCATGTCCAAAGGTATATTTAAAAATTTAAATCACAAACTAAAAAATTAAATCTCGACTCTGCTAGAAACATTATCCTGCTTCCCTGGGTTTTTCAAACGTGCT
The DNA here is from genome assembly GCA_964521065.1 of uncultured Bacteroidia bacterium. Lineage (GTDB taxonomy): Bacteria > Bacteroidota > Bacteroidia > J057 > J057 > CAYVAP01. The sequence goes on from CAZFPQ010000225.1 coordinate 10,042, forward strand.
TCGCGAACTTTGTCGAGAGGTTTTGGGGAGCTCGTGGTGGCCGTCTGAAGACAACCATACATCCCATGGGAAGGATGGACGACTGTTAACCCTTCAGAACGAACGGCAGTGTATGAGAAATTTGTCTCGATGTTTCATGTCTTAAGGTCTCGCTATCTGTCCAATTCGATTTTACCGCTGACTTTTATTATCCATGTCTCAAACCGCTTATCAGCGCTTCACACATAATCCCCAAGCGGGAGTTTATATGGCCATTCTGGTCATTGCCCTTTGGACGATATTGATGGTCTATAATCTAGCTTTTTTCGAGTTAGATTTTCGCTCGCCACTTACTTACGTCCTGCTTTTGGCTCAGATGCACCTCTTTACGGGGCTCTTTATCACAGCACACGACGCCATGCATGGCTTAGTGGCCCCCAAAAATGCCAAGCTCAACCATTTCTTTGGTCGACTGACCCTGGGACTCTTTATTTTCAATTCCTACAAAATCCTACGGCCCAAGCATTACGAGCACCACCGTTACGCCGGTACCGATAAGGATCCTGATTTTCACCATGGCAATGGCAACTTTTTTATTTGGTTTTGGCATTTCATGATGGAATACATCACCTGGAAGCAGATCCTAGCAGCGGCCATTACCTTCAATATTCTCAAGCTTTTTCTGCCTCAAGAAAATTTAATCCTCTTCTGGATTGTGGCCTCCATCATGAGCCTGTTTCAGCTATTTTTCTTCGGCACCTTCATGCCCCACATGGGGGAGCATGACAATGCCCATCACGCTAGTTCCCAATCCAAAAACCACCTCTGGGCCTTTCTGAGCTGTTATTTCTTTGGGTATCACTACGAGCACCACGATTCTCCACAGACTCCCTGGTGGCGCTTATGGGAAGTGAAAGATGCGGAGGTCAGTGCCAGGGGAGCCGCTTAGAAACGCATGTCATACTACTGGACATGGCCGGTATAAGGTATAGAGGAAATAAGGTATAAGGCAGAGTATCAATGGTTTATATTCTAATACTCCTACCTACATCCAGTAGTATGAACGCATGTGATGAAGCCGCGTCAAAGGCCTGATATCCACACGTATCGGTCTCGATGCTACTAGACAAACTTAAATTTCGGGAACAATTACGGCCACTGGAGAGGGGAAGTGAGTAATCTCGGCTCTAAACATTCGAAAATGTCTGGAAGGATGATTTGTCCCAATGTCTCAATGTCCCAATGTCCCAAACTCTCAGCGCCTCCTCAAGTGTGAAATAGACGCCATATTTTTCCCCTCTCAGTTAAGAAATTTTGTCGTTTTTTGGGGTATGAAGAAAATTGTTGGCTTAGTCCTTTTCATCAGCATCCTAGGATGGATGGGTTGTGGAGCAGATCCCTGTGCAAGCAGAGATTGCCAAAATGGGGGCATTTGCATCGATGGACGCTGTGATTGCCCAGAGGGATTTGTAGGGGTGGACTGTGAACTCTCAGTGGATCCCTGTGTAACCAAAAACTGCAATCCCAACCAAACTCAGCGCTGTGCTTCCAATGGCAGCAGTGCTCTCTGCGTGTGCGAAGATGGCTTTGAAGGGGATCTCTGCGATGCCCAGTGGACCGACAAATATTTGAACCGCTACGAAGTGGTAGAAGTCTGCAATGGCAAAACCAATCAGTTTTTCTCTGATGTAGAGTTTGGGCCACGCTTCAAGCAAGTCACCTTCACCAACTTTCACAACGAGAGAAGTTCTACCTCCGGTGCCAAAGTCGTAGTCAACTTGGTCCAATCCGAAGTCTTTGACCTATTCGAACAATTCATGCCTTTTGGTGTCGTGACTGGCGCGGGCAGCTTTAGCAGTACCAACATGACGATCGGACTGAATTACCAAATTATCGAGACTGATGGCGATACCCTGGCCTGCTCGGCGACTTACCAGTGAGAGGTGAGGAGGTTAATAGGTAAGGAGTTAAAAAGTTAAGGGAGTTAAGGGAGTTAAGGGAGTTAAGGGAGTTAA
>CAZFPQ010000226.1:0-2077 GCA_964521065.1 uncultured Bacteroidia bacterium
GCTGACGGGAAATACTCAGTCCTAAGCCTGTCCCCGCAAACTCCCGCTGGATGGAGCCATCCGCCTGGACAAATTCCTGGAAAATGGCATCACGCTTGTTTTCGGGGATGCCGATGCCGGTATCCCGCACCGCAATGACCAACTGATCCCCTCGCCCAAGCTCCCTTTGGGCCCCTATTCCCTCTATTTTCCCTATTCCCCCGAAAATCTGTACCGTCCCCTCTTCAGTAAATTTGATGGCGTTTCCTACTAGGTTGTAGAGTACCTGTGAGAGGCGGTCCTCATCGGCCAGAGCGGCGGGGAAGTCCACGGGAATCTCATTGCGTAGCTGAAGGGGCTTGCCATGGGTGAGGGGATAAGAAACCTGGAGGACGACATCGACGAGGGATCGCAGATCAGTGGGCCGCTGGCGCAGGGCCAGATCGGCATTTTTGATGCGAGAGAAGTCGAGCAGATCGTTGACCAGCGAGGCGAGTCGCTTGCCAGAGGCGACGACCATGCCGAGGTTTTGTTTGAGTTCTTCGGGACTGACCTCCTGTCCCATCAGGCCTTCAGAGATGCCGATGATGCCATTGAGGGGCGTGCGCAGCTCGTGGGAGGTATTGGCGAGGAACTGGTCCTTGAGTTTGTCGACTTGTTGGAGGCGGTCGGCGAGGGATTCAGCTGCTTCGAGCTTTTCACGCTGCTCATTTGCTCGCCAGCGGTAAAAAGCGTAGGCAGCTACCAGCAGTGCAAAAAGGTAAATAGTCCTGGAAATAGGGCTCCAATACCAGGGGGAACGGATGCGAAATTTAAGTGAAATGGGCTCTGACCAAAATCCATCCGGATTGGTAGCTCTGAACGAAAAGGTATAGGCTCCTGGGCTTAGGTTAACAAGTCTAGCGGTTCGTTCTGAGCCTACCTCCTGCCATTCATTATCACCCAAACGATAGGCGTACTTAATCCCTTCCGGATAGTCAAACTCAACAGCGGTATAGGTGATAGATATGTTGTTTTGATAGTGAGGAAATTCATACATGTCCTGGCGGCTTACCCAGTCCAGGTCGATGAATTCTTCTTCTTCTTTACCGGCTGCAAGGATGTGGTCAAAGGAAAGAAGGGGAGGGATGGAATCTTTGACCAGGTCATCAGGATGTAGGTAGATGATGCTTTCCCACTTACCCTTTACAAACGCTATCGATCCATCATCGAAACGGTAGTTAAACAATCCCACACGTTCACGTCCATTGTTTTTGAATACATTGTCTAATGCATGAACCGTTTCCATTTCTTCGGTTTCAAGATTGAGCCTGATAGTCCCCCGAGTACTTACCAGAAGAATCTTATCTTTTTGCTCTTCGATCAGGGCGTAAGAGCCATAAGTATAATTCAACAATTCTGTTGAGGAAATGAATCTGTTGAATTTATTGTTAGCATAATCTGTATGGAGCTCCAAGCCACCCAGGATCATTCTCTTGTCTTGGGTATACAGAAAATCATCAATACGGAGATCATAGATATCGGCAACTGAAATGGCCTCCAACTCTTCCCCATTCCATACATACATTCCCCCCTCTCCCAAGCTAGAGACTGCAAAGATGGTATCCCCATTCATCTGCCAGGCGCTCCCTCCTCTGTAATTTCCAAGAAGGGTCTTATGTTGTAATATCGGACTTGGGATGATGCGATTGTTGTAGATATCTATGGTGCGGCCAAGCTGCCTTCCTCCCCCAACAAACAAAATAGAATCGTTTAACATGAAATGTCTCCCAGCTATCCCCATACCTCCCAAAACGGAAGCATCAAAGGATCTGATCTCTTTTGTAGAGGGATCAAATAGCCAGAATTCTCCCCAGGTGAAGAAGAGAATTTCCCCCGTGCTTAATTGATCTACCGTCAATATGAGCTTAAAAGGTTTTCCATAAAAGTTCTCCTCATGCCTGGTAATTTTTCCGCTTTTTAAGTCATACTCAAACAGCTTACTTTCTCTTCTGGGGGAATACCAGCTAGAAATCCATAGAACATCCTCCTTGTCCTTAAACACAGATAAGGTAGTCAGGGAATCTAAGCCTAACTCCTTTAAATCTATGACTGTAAA
>CAZFPQ010000226.1:2177-11938 GCA_964521065.1 uncultured Bacteroidia bacterium
TTCCCCCTCTAGCCATTCACCTGTTACCCAAAGGTGCTTATCATCTTTTGTATGAACAGCCCCTATGATGTTTATATTATGCAAGCCTTCCCTAACATCATAGGGAATATAAGCTTCAAGCATTGGCTCGCCTTCTTCATTAAACACTAGCTTGTGCAAAGCTCCCCCTAAACGCCAAATACTCCCATCATCTTCTTGATAGATGCTGGCGAAGTCATTTCCGATAAAAATATTCTCTTGACAAAAGGCCCATATTGAGTCTATTTTTTGTTGAATCTCGCCTTCTGCTGGAAAGACTTGGATTCCCCACAGTTCCGGACTTCGAATGGGAATGTTGATCAGGGGGCGAAAGGCGAAGTTCCAGGTCCCGTACCCATACTGAAAGTTCGATGTATAATGAAGGGTGTAGCTTCCTTTCGGCAGGCTAATGTTCTCGTGGATAAATCTCGAAACCACACCTCCATCATACTGGCTTCCAATTACTTGCGCTTGCCATACCGTATCTCCATAAGCATTTGTAATCCATCCCCCATCATTAAAGGAATTGGTATAGGCCCCATTCATGTTCTTCATCTCAATCGTACCCACAATTTTGACCCATGAAGAATCCTCATCAATGCTGAAATTTTGTTGAAGGTTTTGCTTATTCCCCACCCTTAAGATGCTCGCAAGGGTATCCCCATCTTCCCTAAGCTGATGTATGTATGGAGCCATGCGCTCCGAAGCGGCTAAGGAAAAATGTTCTTTTTTCAGTAAGGATGTATCCTCCTCATGAAACAGCCTAAATATTCCTTCATCAGATCCTACCCAAATATTCCCCTGCTCATCTTCCGCTAAGTGAAAAGTAAAATTCCCAATGATCCCATGATCTTCAAACAAAATCCTCGAAAATTCCTGTTTAATAGGATCAAATTTATTCAATCCCCCTCCCAAAGAAGAAACCCATAAACTCCCATCCTTTGAGCGAAAAATTTTGCTGAGCTGCCGTCCTGCATTGTGTACGCCACTTTCGCCCGTATTTGAGTAGGTCTTAAAACTCGACCCCTCATAGCGATGAATGTTCATCATGTTGACAAACCACAGCTGCCCATCCTTGTCCTTGTAGATGTCATCAAAATCAAAAGTGAATTTCTGCGGATCGTTGTACGTAGTGATTTCCAACCCATGCTCATAATACCTTTCTTGCTGGGAACGTGCACAATTAGAAATGAAGAAATTAAACACAATGAATAGAAAAGCATAGAGATAGTGACGTATTTCCATGTAAGGGAATGTTGAGTTGGTTAGAAATAAGTTGAATAAAGGGGTTATGCTAATAGGATGTGTATTTAGGAAATCAAGAAGTTGTTTTTGTCCTACCGTCTCTATACTTGCCCACTTTTTGAATTCTCCTTGCTCCAAACAAGAGCTTGCGCTTAAAAGCAACAGCTAAGCTACTACTCACTTGGATAGCTTCGTAACAATTCTTGGCAGCTATTCCCCCTACTTCCTATCCATCACCTCCACCCCATCCCATTTTTTGGGTAAGCCCTTGGACCTATGGTACAAGGTCTTGGTCAGCAGGTACTGGGCCACGGTGTCTCCTTGTCCAGCCAAGGGTCCAAACTGTTGACCAGCCTGTTCCATCTCGCCTTTTAGGTAGGCGGTTAGGCCTTGCTGGAAATGAGCCTGATGGTCCAACTTGAGCTTGATCAACTCAGGGGAATCGGCAGCGAAGCACTCATAAACTCCCATGGGCTGCTTGCGGCCTTTGACCTGTACCAAACCCAGGTATCGGGTGTGACTTTGAACGGCTTCATCTAGTTGAGAATGGCTGGTTTCACTGATCAGGATTTTGCTGCCGTAGTACTTGGTCAAGCCTTCTAAGCGGGAAGCCGTATTCACCGTATCGGCAATCACGGTAGCATCCGAGCGGCGTTGATCCCCGATGATGCCCATCACCAAGGGACCCGTATGCAGCCCCATGCCCACCATGAGAGGTCTTCTATGCTGATTGGTCCGCTCCTCATTGTATTGAGAAATCGCTTGCTGCATGGCCACGGCGGCCGCCAGGGCATCTTGGGAACTGCGCTGAAACAAGGCCATGATGCCGTCCCCGAGGTATTGGTTGATGAATCCCTGGTGATCGTGGATCAGAGGACCCATGCGGCGGACATAGGCCTCCACGAAACGGAAGTTCTCTTCTGGGGTCATGTTTTCGGCCAAGCCAGTGTAATCTCGGATGTCCGAAAACATGACCGTCACCTCCTGGGCTGTATGGTCCCCCAGCATCACTTCGGTGATTCCCTCCTTGCCTAGGGTTCGGATGAATTCCGTGGGGACAAAGCGGCTGGTGGCTTGGTTGATCTTTCGGAGGTTCAGGTGCGTTTTTAGCCGGGCCATGAATTCGTCTTTGCTGAAGGGCTTGGCTAGGTAATCATTTGCCCCAGTCTCCAATCCCTTAACCAGATCTGCCACTTGGTTCTTGGCCGTTACCAAAATGATGGGCAGCTCCGAGGGGAGAAAGCGCTCCCGAATTTTTTGGGCAACCTCATAGCCTGACATGCGCGGCATCATCACGTCGAGCAGGACCAAATCGTAGCGCAGATCTCCTTGGCTCAGCATTTCCAAGGCTTCAAAGCCATTCATGGCCGAGTGCAGGGAAAACTGCTGTCCCCGCAGGTGGTTCTTTAATACTTGATGGTTGATGGGCTCATCATCTACGATCAAAATCCGAAATCGCCCTTGCGGATGAGGCCCATCCATGAGTTTGGCCCCGAGAGCTACCTGGCTGGGCATCAGGGGCGTAAGGCGGTTTAGCTCAGGCTTCACTTCGGCGGGCTGTTCAGAGATAGGTAGGGTGAAGAAGAAATGTGAACCTTGACCTACTTGAGATTCCACCCACATCTCTCCTCCATGGGCCCGGATCAACTGGCGAGAAATGCTCAAGCCTAGGCCCGTGCCGGCAAACTCTCGCTGGATGCTGCCATCCGCTTGGGTAAATTCTTGAAATATGGCTTCGCGTTTGTGTTCGGGAATCCCAATTCCTGTATCGCTGACCACCACCTGGATCTGCCCCTCTTTCACCTGAGCGGAGACCCGTACTTCACCGGACTCGGTGAACTTGATGGCATTGCCGACCAAGTTATATAGCACTTGGGATAGGCGGTCTTCATCGGCGAAAGCCGCGGGCATGTCTGGTGGAACCTCGTTGCGCAACTGGAGGTCTTTGCCACTGGTCAGTGGATAAGAAACCTGCAGCACCACATCCACCAAGGCACGCAAACCAGTCGGGCGCTGTCGCAAGGCGAGATCTGCATTTTTGATGCGGGAAAAATCCAGGAGATCATTGACCAAAGAAGCCAAGCGCTTACCTGAGGCCACCACCATGCCGAGGTTTTCTCGGAGTTCCTGCGGAGGAATGGACTCGTGGTCCAGCAGCCCCTCGCTGATGCCAATGATGCCGTTGAGCGGGGTACGGAGCTCATGGGAAGTATTGGCCAAAAACTGATCTTTGAGCTTATCCACCTGCTGCAAGCGCTGGTTGAGTTCCTCGGTAGCTTTGAGTTGCTCTTCTTTCTCCTCCGCTTTTTGACGCTGCCGTCGGTACTGCAGCCAAAACACTCCGCCTAAAATCAGGGCGAGTAATGCTACCAAAAGGTAATTCCTTAATCGTACTTGGCGATCAAAGTCTGCCTTTAGTTCCATCTGAGATTGGACATTGGCGAGGCTGTCTTGCAAGGCTTTTTGTTCTAGGTCGAATCGAAACGTGGCTTGTTGGTTTTCTTCGCGGTTAAGGCTGTCGCGAATCGAATAATATAGAGTCGCCATTTCCAAGGCCTCTTCAAACTTACCGAGGTCATGGAAGGCTTGATACAAAGTTGATGCGTACCTTCTAGTAGTAGACCTATAAATGCGATCTTCTTTTTTGTATGCTAGAAATAAGGGATATAAACGGTCTACTGCATAGGTAGGATCTCCTTGCCTTAAATAGAATCCTGCCAGAGTGTGATGCAAATCAATAAGCCAACTGTCAGAATTCGAGTAATTGGTAAGCGAATCCATGGTTGCTACCTGAAGTTCATAATAGTACTTAGCACTATCAAGATCACCTTGCTCTTCATATAACCTTGCGATCATGCTTACAGCAGAAGTCCTATGATAAGGACTCCCCCACTTTCGGGTTGCAAACCAAGCCCAAAAGAATTTGGCCTTCGCCAAATCGTATTGTTTACGATTAAGATAAATCATGCCAGCGTTACTGGCGGCTGATTTATACCAATAAATACTTCTGTCGGCCAGTGACAAGCTACCACTATCTAGATTTGCGCGCGCTACAGAGTCAGCTTGATTGTAAAGAGTAAGGGCTTTGTCTTGATTGCCTGAACTGTTGTATACAATAGCTAGGTTATTCAGGGACAAAGCATAGTATCCTATCTCGCCAATTGAATCTGAATAGGCCCTACACCATTCATAATATCGAATGGATCGTAAGTAGTCACTCCCATGTAACTGGCCCAAAACATACAGGGCTTCCGCTTTAGATTTGACATCATCGTACCAGGGAGCTATGGTTAGGATTTTCTCATAGACCTTAATGGCCTCTTGATAACGAGCCAAACTTTTATATCGGCTTACCAAGGTTTCGTATATTCCTAATTTGTTGAAGGAGAAGGCTGGGGAAGTGATTTGATCTAAGTAACTGCTTGCAAGATTTAGATAATGATGACTTAAAGAGTCTAGCTTCACACTGGAGTAATAACTTCCCAATCTTGAGGCAAGTCGAGCCAGTTGAATAAGTGCATCCTGATCTCCCTTAGGATCTACTTCCAATGCTTGATTTAGATAGGCTAGGAATTGGGTTGTATCCTTTACGTCTAACCAAGTAAATACAGTAGAAGATAAGGACCAAAGGTTGGCAACCTGATAATAGGGATTTTCAATCTTCTTCGCTAACGCCAAACCTTTTAGGTAAAAGGTTTTGGCTGAATCCACATCTTGTTGCATCACCCGGCAATGCCCCATTCCACGAATGATCTCGTTTTCAAGATCCGTGTAAGGTGTTGTTTGCTGGTTTAGCCTAGCTGCTAGCTCATATTGGGTGTTAGCCTCTTTCGGCTTTCTACTCATCCGAAAAGCGTCACCCATCTGTACCAATGAGCTTACTTGATGGTATCTATCAGCGCTCTTATTCGCCTCTTCTGCATAACGCTCAGCATATACCATGCAACTATCCGCCTCATACAAAGATCGATGGTAGTCAGATAACCAATGGAGAGCTTCCATCCGATCTCTCGCTGATATAGTTGCAGAGTTCGCCTCCAAGCGGCGCTGCTGCAAATAGGATTGTCCTTGGCTTTCTAGGGCTAGCCCAAAGAAGAGAAAAAGCCAACACCAAAGGGGGTGATGTGTGAGAACTTTCATGAGTAGGGTCAAATTGGGAGGGCTTAAGATAGCCATTAAAAGACTGATCATAAACCAGCTGGCTTATATTTGTTAGAACGTATGTTCGAGCGTTTAGGGTAGCACGGCTTTCCAAGCCGAAGGATCCCATCGGCCTGGAAGGCCGAGGTACACCAGGACTACATCCCCTGCCAATCTAACTGGAATACCCCCTTAACTTCCTTAACTCCCTTAACTCCATAACTCCATAACTCCATAACTTCCTTAACTCTATCCACTCTCCTCACTTCTCCTCCATTACCTCCACACCAGTCCAATCCGCTGGCAGACCTTCCGCTCGATAGTATAAGGCCTTCATCAGTAGGTATTGAGCGACCAGGTCTCCTTGTCCAGCCAATACCCCGAAACCCCTTGCGGCTAGGTCCATGTCTCCATCTAAATAGGCTTGGAGGGCTGCCTGAAAGTCATCCGCAGCCTCGGATTTCACCTCGACCATGGCTTGCTTTTCTGCCGCATAGCACTCAAAGATGCCCATGGGCTGTTGCCGCCCCTTGACCTGGACCAAGCCCAGGTAGCGAGTCTGAGCCTTGAGTTCCTCCTGCAGCAAAGCATGGCTGTCCTCACTGAGCAAAATCTGGGTGCCGTAGTACTTGGTCAAGCCTTCTAAGCGAGCGGCCGTATTTACTGTATCTGCGATCACGGTTGCATCAGAGCGCTTCTGATCGCCGATGATGCCCATGATGAGGGGCCCTGTATGCATGCCCATGCCTACCCGCAACAGCTTACGCTGTTCCGCTGATCGTTGCACATTGTATTCGCTGATCGAACGCTGCATCTCGATGGCTGCGTGTAGGGCATCACTTGGGCTTTTCTGAAACAGCGCCATGATGCCATCACCCAGATATTGATTGACGAAGCCCTGATGCTGCTGGATAATGGGTCCCATGCGGCGGGCATAGGATTCTACAAATTTAAAATTTTGCTCAGGGCTCATGCTTTCAGCCAAACGGGTATATTCCCGGATGTCCGAGAAAAAGACCGTCACCTCCTTGGCTTGGTGATCACCTAGCTTTACTTCTGTAATTCCCTCTTTGCCTAAGACCTTGATGAACTCCGCTGGTACAAAACGACTGGTGGCTTGGTTGATTTGTTGAAGATTCAGGTGGGTTTTTAACCGCGCCAGAAACTCGTCTTTGGTAAAAGGCTTGGCTAAATAGTCATTGGCTCCCATTTCTAGACCTCGAACCAAGTCGGCAACCTGATTCTTGGCCGTAACCAGGATAATGGGCAGTTCTGAAGGCAGGTAGCGTTCACGAACCTTTTGAGCCACTTCATAACCTGACATGCGGGGCATCATCACATCTAACAAGATGAGGTCAAAGGTCAGGTCTTCCTCATTCAATATCTCTAGTGCTTCCAAGCCATTGAGGGCCGAATGAAGCTCAAACTCCTGGCCTCGCAGGTGGTTTTTGAGCACTTGATGATTGATGGGCTCATCATCGACGATGAGGATACGGATCAAGTCACTGGCCTTTTGAGCCTGAATCAATTTAGCCCCCAAGGCCACTTGGGAAGGCATCAGCGGTGTCAACTGGGTCAATTCACTTTTTTGCTCGGCGGCTTGTTCGGAAATGGGAAGGGTAAAATAAAAGGTAGAGCCCTTGCCCACCTCAGACTCCACCCACATCTCGCCTCCATGGGCCCGGATGAGCTGGCGAGAAATGCTCAGGCCTAAACCCGTCCCGGCGAACTCTCGCTGGATCGAACCATCCGCTTGAACAAATTCTTGAAAAATGGCGTCTAGTTTGTTTTCGGGAATGCCGATTCCCGTGTCAGTCACAGATACCCGAATTTTGTCGTCTATTTGTTCGCTCGCGACTTTGACCTCGCCCACCTCCGTAAACTTGATGGCATTGCCTACCAGATTGTAGAGCACCTGAGAGAGGCGATCTTCGTCGGCCATGGCAGAAGGCAGGTCAGCGGGTATTTCGTTGCGCAGCTGAAGCTTTTTGCCTTGGGTCAAAGGGTAAGACACCTGTAAGACCACTTCGACCAAGGAACGAAGGTCAGTGGGTCGCTGCCGCAAAGCCAGGTCCGCATTTTTCAAGCGGGAAAAGTCCAAGAGATCATTGACCAGAGAAGCGAGTCGCTTACCAGAGGCGACCACCATGCCGAGGTTTTGCTGGAGCTCCTCAGGGCTTATCTCTTGCCCCATCAGCCCTTCGGAAATGCCGATGATGCCATTGAGTGGGGTACGCAGTTCGTGGGAGGTATTGGCGAGAAACTGGTCCTTGAGTTTATCGACTTGTTGGAGGCGTTGGTTGAGGTCTTCGGAGGCGGCGAGTTGGGCAGCCTGATTTTCAGCGCGTTGGCGTTGACGACGAAATTGAAACCAGAGAAAAACACCGAAAAGCAACCCCACCAGGACCAGTAAACCATAGTTACGGACTTTTACCTGGCGGTCATACTCCAGTTTCAGTGCTACCTGCTCCTGTACATTAGCTAGGCTGTCCTGTAAGGCTTTTTGCTCCAGGTCAAAGCGTATAGTGGCGGTTTTATTTTCTGCACTTTCAAGACTATCTCTGATATAAATAAAGTAGTTGAAATAGCCATAGGCTTCCTTATAACGATTTAATTGCTGATAGCAGAGAGTCAGTATCCTGGCCCCCTCTTGGAATTCCTTTGAAAAGACATTATTGGCTCGGGCATATTGCTTGAAGTAGGGTAAATACGAACTCAATAGTTCATCAGATCTGCCAATTCCTAGGCTAATTCTGGCCAAACTAGTTCGAAGGATAAATATTCTTAGCTGGGGAATCGAGTCGGCTGATACTGAATCTAATGTTGTTTCAAACATACTCAAATAAAACTGAGCGCTGTCCGATTCATTTTCCAAAGCATAAAAAGAGCTTAACAGGGAGAGTGCAGAGGCCCGATCGTAAGGGTATCCCCATTTCTTTGCCATATCCCAACCCCATAGTAGGTTCGAAATAGCCTTCTGCCTATCCCCCCGTCTTTGGTAATGACCTGCTGCATTACCCGCAGGTGTGCACATGGTTCTAATCCCTCTTCTGGAGGTATTTTGGAAACCATTCTGTAGGTTTGCTTTAAATATGGAGTCTGCAAATTCCACCAACGCTAAGGCTTTATCCGACTCCCCATTCTGATTAAAAACGAGAGAAATGTTGTTCCGAGACAGTGCTTGATACTCATAATCGCCGATGGCATCGGCCAAGAGTCTACAGTATTCATAATACTTTAAAGATTCTGAGAGATCAGACCTATGCAAGCGTCCAATATCATAGAAGGGACCAGCCCGACTTCTGTCCAAGCCATAATCAGTAGCTATTTTCAGGATCAGTTCCTGGCAGGCTAGGCTTGAATCAAGGATCCCCAATACCTCATATTGGTAGCTTAAGTCTCTTAACCTATGGATGGCTAAGTATAGGTAGGCTCGATCATGGAGGTTTTTAAAGCTATTTAGGGCCTTATTCAAGTAAAATGAAGCCAGCGTATCTCTGCTATTAAGGTTAAGATAGTGCCTTCCTAGTCTCGTATCAGCCTCAGCAGCCGGAATCAAGGTCTTAGGAAGAGAGGAATCGGCTAACTGAGCAGCATTTTTCAGATACTCGAGATAAAGAACGGTATCTTTATCTGTTACCCAGTTGAATACAGATTTGGCCCTAAAAAGAAGAGTGACTCCCTCCCAATAGCTATTCTCAGCAAGCCCTTCCGATTGTGCAGCTCGCTCAAAATGATGGCGGATCGAGTCAATCGCTTGCCTACTCTGGCAGAGTCCTAACCCGATTTCTGTCCTTACAGCCAACTCATGGAACCTAGCACCAGGATTTCGCAAAGCCGCCTGTTTATAAAACAGCAAGGCCGAATCACGCCTCTTCAAGAACAAACACGCATCCCCCATCTGAACCAATGCCTGAACCTGGTGATACTCATTGGAGCTAGACTGGGCTTCCCAATGGTAGCGTTGAGAATAAAGCCAACAGTTATCCTGCTGCTGAAATTCAGGCTCAGTATAAAACTGAGCCAACCAACTCAGTGCCGAAAAGCGCTCTTCCTCGGGCAAGTCACAATCATCTACCTCAGCCTGGCGTTGCTGCAAGTATGATTGCCCACACAAATCAGCAGATGAAAACACCCAACTAAAAATCAAACATAGGTTTAGAATAGCAACAGAGGGTTTCATGACCAATACAGGTTTGTCTTCAGCTAATTAGCGAAAGGGATCTATGACATGGATCAACTACCGTTCTATGGATTCCATTAGTCATCAATTGATTTTATTATGGAAATGAATATAGATGCCAACAACTGGCTACTTCTAACTTACATAAGTTCCCAAGCATTGTAAATCTTTTGGC
>CAZFPQ010000227.1:0-11879 GCA_964521065.1 uncultured Bacteroidia bacterium
AAGAGCTTAACCGGGCAGTCCACTCAGCAACACATTCACAGCAAACTGATCGAAAAGGCCAAAGAGCAACTTTCGACTACTAACTTGAGTGTGGGAGAGATCACTTATGCGCTGGGCTTTGAGCATCCCCAGTCGTTCAGCAAGCTCTTCAAGACCAAGACCAAGCAGACCCCGCTGCAATTCCGCAGTTCGTTTAATTGACCCCAACCCATTCCCCCCATTCCCAAATAATCACCACACTTATGGCTGAAAGGTTAAGCATAACCGAACAATTCGGAAAGTCTCTCGCCCTTCTCTTGGCGGAAAAAATACGGCAGGTCTATTCAGATTTTAATTCTGACTCCTTTGTCAAGACAGTGGAGGAAGGCGTAGTGGGCAAATCTTACACCGAGAGGGTAGTCTTTTTTGCCGAAAAGCTCGCTGAATACCTCCCTCATTCCTATCCCACCGCGCTCAATATATTGCTTGGTATTTTAGGAGAGGAAAACCCAAATCAGACAGGCATGTTCACGGAGTATTGGTGGATTTTGCCCATAGGAAAATTCGTTGAGCTATATGGTCTTGATCATTATGAGCTCTCGATCAATGCCATTGAGGAAATCACCAAGCGAAATACCGGGGAATACGCCATTCGTCCCTATATCCGCCGCTACCCTGAAAAAAGCCTCGCCCAAATGAGAGATTGGGCCCAATCAGAGAACTTTCACCTCAGGCGCTTGGCCAGTGAAGGACTCAGGCCCAAGCTGCCCTGGTCGCCTAAACTCGACACCTTCAATGACAATCCTCAACCCGTGTTTGAGATTCTGGAGTTGCTGAAAGAGGATGAAATCATGTTCGTCAAGAAATCTGTAGGCAACCATTTGACCGATTGGCTGAAAGTGAACTATGAACCCACCAAAGCCTTGTTAAAGGATTGGCAAATGTCAGAAAATAAGCATACTCAATGGATCATTAAAAGGGCCACCAGAAAAATCAGTATTTAAGAACACATTAGACAAAAAGGCGAATTGGCCAGGATTGAAAGTCCAATTTTTATTCCTGTCAATCTTGTTAATCCTGTCTACAACCAAACGGGGCCGGAGAAAATGTCTATTAATACAATTTAAGAGACTTACGTTGGCAAATCATGAGGGAAGAAGAAAAACTATATGAATCAATTGGGCAAAGCTTAGCCGAGGCTCAGCCCAGTCAGTTGTTTGGCAAACCCTGCTTCAAAATAGGCAAGAAGGCCTTTGTCTGCTTTTTTCAGCGTCAAATGGTCTTCAAACTTACTGGGGATGCCCACCGTGACGCCTTGAGCTTGGATGGCTCCCGGCTCTTTGACCCCTCAGGAAAAGGCAGGCCGATGAAGGAATGGGTCCAAGTTCCCTTTGACTACGCCGATCAATGGCCCAGCTTGGCTCAGGCGGCCATGGGATATGTGAGCGGGAGTGCGAGGTAAGGGGTAAAGAAAAGTGAAGGAGTTAAGAAGGTTAAGTAAGGATTGAAGGAAGGAAGAGCTTAGTTTGGAGTTGCAACATAAAAGAGGACAAATTGCTCCTGATCTGTACTCAGTCCACTACGCCTGCGATAGATCAGCGCCGGGCGGATGCCTAACTCCTCGGCCAAGACCTTGCTACTACGATGTGAATAGCTCGCCACTACGGCTTGAAGCTTATACGTACTGTCGAATTTTCTACGTGGCTTTCCCATAAGGCAAGTAAGTTTTTTCTCCCTAAACTCACTGTACACCAAAATAGCAACCCCAACCTAACAAATTAATTATCAACCATTTAACTTCTTAACTTTTTTAACCTCTTAACCTTTTCAACTTCACTCTGTGTTCTTCCATTCACGTGCTACTCACTTCTAATCGCCTCGATGGGATTACCCGTAGCCGCTCGAAGTCCTAGGTACCCTACCGTCAGCCATGCGATGAGCAAGGCCACAATGCCGGCGAAGAAAAACGTGTCCAGTTCTACTGGTCCGCGATAGGCAAAGGTGGGCAGCCAATAGCTATCCATGATGAAGTAGGCCAATGGAGCAGCGATTAATAGAGATAGCAGAACAAGCCAGGTGACGTTGCGGGTAAGCAAGACCAAGATTTCTCGGATCGACGCTCCCAGTACCCTACGGATGCCGATTTCTCGAAAGCGCTGCTCGGTGGTGTAGGATGCCAATCCCAATAACCCCAAGGTAGCGATCAGGACAGCAAACAAGGAAAAGGCCCCTACCAAGTCTACCATGATGTCCTCAATGCGGTATTGCTCATTGAATTGGGTTTCGATAGAAACTGGTGAAAAGGGATAATCGGGCAGATAGCGAGTCCACTCCTCTTCCAGCATAGCAAGCACTTCTTCACTCGCCTTGGCGTGCATACGCACGGTTAGGTGATTGGCACGGCCATCCGTGATCAAGAAAATAATCGGGGCAATGTCTTGATGCAGGGATTCAAAGTGAAAGTCTTGGGTTACTCCGATCACCCGTCCGCTTCGATCGCCATAATCGATGCGTTTGCCCACGGCCTCCTCTGGGCTGTCCCAACCAATAGCCGCGATAGCTGCTTCATTGAGCAAAAACCCTTGGGTGGAATCGCTGCTTAATCGAACATCAAAATCGCGGCCCGCCACCAATGAAATGCCATAGGTCTTCATGAAATCGTGGCCCACGTGGATATCGGCAATCCGGGTTTCAATGGCCGTCAATTCTCCATCTACTTCGGCTTTTCCGCCTTGCGAATCCAGCAGCTTTCCAGAAGGTACCCGAGAAGAAAGGGTAACGTCTGTTATGCCAGGATGCTGCAAAAGGCGATTTTTGAGGTCTTCATATTCGTCATACAGTTCATCCGAAATGGGCAATGCGACTAGATTGGCTTGATTGAACCCCAAAGGCTTACTCCGAACGTAATCCAGCTGATCCATGATGATCCCTACCCCGATCAGCAACGTAATCGAGATACTAAACTGTAACACTACGAGGCCTGATCGCAGATAAGAACGCTGAAAGCCTCCACTGGAGCTTCCACGTAGGATTTTTGCCGGCTGAAATTTCGAAAGGAAAAAGGCAGGATAGCTGCCCGCCACAAGGCCTACAACCACCGTGATGCTGATTAGCAGCATCCAATAGGCAGGATCTGTATAGTCGGTATTCAAGGTCCCTAGTTGGAAAATACGCTCATTTAAGGGAGGAAGAAGAAACTCTAATAATAGCGCTCCCACTCCCATGGCCAACACTGCCGACAACAGTGACTCGGTCAGAAACTGGCGGATCAAGGCAGGCCGAATTGCTCCCAGGACTTTGCGAAGGCCGACCTCCTTGGCGCGGCGCATGGCCCGGGCCGTGGAAAGGTTGACGAAGTTGATACAAGCAATGGCCAGAATCAGAAACGCGATCAGGCTAAAGATGTAGATAAAGGCAATATCGCCATTGATCCCTATCTCTGAATCGAGGTGAGAGTGAAGGTGAATGTCCGTAAGTGCCTGAACGTGAAGTTGGTTAAAAGTCGAGGCGGGAACGCCTTGCCACTCCCCTAGATGCTTGTCAATGAAGGCGGGAAGCTGAGCTTCCAGATCGGCCGGATTGTAGCCCGAAGGAAGTAAAATATAGGTAGTGTAGTTGTTGCTGCCCCAGTTTCGCATCATGTTTTCCAGTCCCATGAAATTCTCCACCGTCTGAAAAGAGGCAAGCATGTCGTAGCGAAAGTGAGAGTTAACCGGTATATCCTCCACCACACCCGTGACGATCATGTCAGCATCTCCCTGGTAAGACATGGTTTTCCCCAGAGCTGAGGCATCACCAAAATACTTACGGGCAGTACTCTCAGTCAGGACCAAACTGTTGGGCTCTGCAAGAGCAGTCTCCGGGTCTCCTTCCAGCATTTTCCAAGAAAAAATCTCAAAGATCTCTGGTTCGGCGAAGTAGAATCGGCGCTCTACAATTTTTTTGTCCTCCCAAATCATGAGGGGTGCATCACTCAGCAAGCGAGCCGAAGATTCTATTACTCCTTCAAAATCGCCCGCCAAGAGAGGCTTAAAAGGTGGAGCCAAATGACCAAGGTGCAGCACCGATTCTCCCGCTTGATTGAACCACTCGCGGGTCACCCGGTAGATCCGATCCGACTTCTCGTGATACTGGTCATAGCTCATCTCTTGCCTGACAAACAATAAAATCATGAGACAGACGGCCATGCCAATGGCCATCCCTAGGATGTTGATGCTGGCGTATCCCTTTTGACGAGTGATGTTACGCCAGGCGACTTTGAGGTAGTTGCGGTACATATCAATGGTATTGGATGGGTCTAGGTTAAGGGATTTACGTCCCCAGAAATAAGGCCGGAGATAAGAAAGAGCCGTCCAGCCAAAGGCCCAGCCTGCTCTGGCTTGGCCAAGTTCTTCTACCTGTTCAGCATAGATTTCATGGAGGTCCCCTTCAATCTCTTCCCAGAAGCTCTCGGCGCAAAACCAGCGGATCAAGCGCATTATGCCCTGAGGGGGCTCCATGGGCGAATGGGGTAGACTCATGACCAACTGATGTTGAGGTCAAAAGCAGTAGGGGGCAGTTGATTCCAAAGACTCTCACGGAGCTCTCTAGACTTGGTGAGGGCCACCTGCCCTGCCTGGGTCACCCGGTAGATCTTCTTGCGTTTTCCTCCTCGACGTGGGCTGGATTCGCCAAACTTCGCACGAAGGAAACCTTTGTCTTCTAGGCGGTTACAGGCCGCATGAACCGCCCCAATACTGACCTTACGGTCTGCTTGGGCTTCTAACTCCTTGCGGATAGCTACTCCATAAGCCTGGTCCCCCATTAAGGCTACGGTCAGCAAGACGATTTCCTCAAATTCCCCGAGATAGGTTCCCTTCATGATAAAAAGCTGAAGTATTGGCTCACAACCCCCCGAGGGGTTCTTGCTTTACAGCGGAGCCGCTTTATTTTTCACAAATGTATATAAAACCTCCTGTAAGGCTACCTCTATGGGATATTTTTCATAGATGTATATAAAACTTCGCAAGAATAACCGCTCAGAGAGCTATCCTACCTGGGTTGTCAAATTGCACAGCCTGGAGTTGAATTGATCTTGAGGTTTCGCTGGGGAATCAGGCCGTCTGAAGTAAGCTGTGGCAGGCATTGGGCAGTCTGGGGAGGCTAAGAAGTCTAGCCTGAAGTACAGAAGTCCTGGACTTGCCTTAACCCTGCCATCCATTTCACGCTTTTCCATCCGTTTGCGTAGTCTTTGCAAGCGCTGATTTGAGCTGAACTAAAAAATCCAAACAGTCTCTTAGCGGTTTTTTGGTGCTTAAGTTTAAATTGGAACTTTAACCATCTTTTTTATGCGACCTACCCGTCAACAAGTTTTTCAAGCGGCAGAGGCCTATTACGAAACCCTCATCGCCCAGCTTTCTTCGAACCAGTCCAACTATCAGGAGAACTTAGAAGGTAATAGTGACTCTCATAGCCTTGACGACCGTGCTCAAGCTGACCAAGCCAGCGAAGACCTTCGTCGAGAAAATGATCAACTGATCCAGGCACAACAAGCTTTGGCTGAGCTCCAACGCATAGATCATCAAGACGACCATAATCAGGTTCAAGCAGGAGCAGTAGTCCATACCAACCAGGGTCATTTTTTAATGGGAGTGGCCGTTCCTCAGTTTCTCGTAGGGGAACAAAAGTTTCTGGGAATATCCCGAAGGGCTCCCATTTATCAAGCCATGGAGGGCAAAAAGGAAGGGGAAAAATTTGAGATGCGGGGGCAAACCTATCAGATCGAGCGGATAGACTGATTGGGATAATTTTTGAGTTTGCGCCCCATGCCCATTTTCAAACTTGCCCTTGTTTCTGTTTTCTACTATGCCTCACATAGTGCACTGGCTAGTCAAAGAGTGAAAAACTGGGTTGCCCAAAAGTTTCCTTCTCTCCTATCCATTTACCGTCTGACATACAACCTCCTAGCCATACTGGGCTTACTATGCATTGCTTGGATCTATCACCAGACACCTGGAAAAAATTTCTTTGAACTTGGGTTATGGGGAAAGAGTCTAGGAGGAATTCTCATCATCTTAGGAGCAGTCATGGCTGCCCTGGCACTCAAAGGCTATGACTGGCAGGCGTTTCTCGGCACAAAGCAATTGCCTGCTCAACAGATCGACCCATCAGAACCCCTGGTGGTCACCGGACTGAACGCGTGGGTACGACATCCTTTGTACACTGCAACCATATTGGTCCTAGTAGGGGCTTTGATTGGGAGTCCCAAGCCATCTACGCTGACGGTGGTATTCATCTCCCTGCTGTACCTCCGGATAGGAATCTACTGGGAGGAGAAAAAGCTCCTAGAGCGATACGGGGAAGCCTACGAACGCTATCGAAAAGGGGTAGCGATGTTGATTCCAAGATTTTGGAAACAGAAATGATGGTCGATGCCAGATCAAACCTCCCCCTTAGGGTTCTTTGCCAATTTCGTCGATTTGGGCGGCAGGATCTTCCTCTTTTTCTTTTGCCCTCCAGCGAATGACCGTGGCAAGACCCAGGAGGATCAAGCCAGAATAAATAGCCTGAGTTCCGAAAGGTAGTTTGGGAAGAAAGTTGAGGAAGGAAGCGAATCCATAAAGGATCGTCAGGTGTCCAACCAGACGGACTTTTTCTTCGGGAGAACTCAAAGCCCAGCCTCCGTCCACCAGATTCAACATTAACACCACTAGGATTAAGCCTCCTCCGGTGATGATGGAGAGGTTGGCATAGGGCCAGTGCAGAATTCGGAACAATAGACCTGCTGCCACCGCCAAGAAGCCCAAGGTGCGCAGGACCGGTAGGATTTTTTTCACCATGATCCTCGACTCAGCCAGCAAGGTAGGTAATCCGAGAGAAACTTTCCTCCTGGAATAAATCCTGAGCTACTCCTTGAACCTCCGCAGCACTCACTTTTTCAATTTGCTCAAGCAACTGGGCGAAAGGAATGATGCGGTCAAAATCCAATAAATCTTTGGCATTGGTGAGCATCTGATTGAGTAAGTTCTCATAGCCCAAAATCATCTGTCCCATCAATTGTTTCTTGGCTTGGCTCAAGCGTACCGTCCCAAGAGGTTTTTCCCTCATCTGTCTTAACTCTTTGTTGACTAGCCGCCGAATCCGAGTCAAGTTGTTTTTTTCACAGGCAAAATAAATCCCCCACACACCTGTATCTAGGAAAGGCGCAAAGAAGGAAGAGATGTTATAAGTAAGCCCAAATTTTTCACGGATGTTGAGATTGAGCCGGCTATTCATGGCTGGACCTCCCAATAAGTTGTTGAGCAGTAGTAATGGCACATAATGCTCATTCTGCATAGAATAAGCCCTTCCCCCTATGATCTCATGGGCCTGATCTTGCTCGACTCTTTGCTTGAGGTTCATGATCCGAGCTTCGCTCGGTGCGGTCCTTTCATGCCGCCCATTTGCCAATTGAAGAGGTCGGAGATATTTATCCACCACCCGCTCTACTTCCTTTAGGCTCACATTTCCGACTACCGAAAATACCACCTGACCCGCTACCAAAGACCGATGCTGATGTGCCTTTAGCTGAGCTTGGGTAAAGGAAGCAATGCTGTCCTTGGTACCGAGGATGGGGTGTCCTAGGCTATGCTCAGGGAAAATCATTTCATCGAAATCCTCAAAAATGGCCTCATCTGGGGTATTGCGGTACATGTCGATCTCTTCCGAAATCACTTGCTTTTCCTTCACCATTTCCTTCTCTGGAAAAGTGGAATGGAAAGTAATATCAGTGAGCAGCTCCGTAGCCCGATCAAAGTATTCTGCCATCATGGAAGCGTAGAGGCAGGTCTTTTCCTTGGTCGTATAGGCATTCACATCGCCCCCCACAGACTCTAAGTAATTGAGTACGTGGAAGGTCTTGCGGCGGGTGGTGCCCTTAAAAATCATGTGCTCAATGAAGTGGGCCATGCCCATCTCCCCTTGGAGGTCATCGCGGCTACCCGCATTGATCACATAGCCACAATGTACGGTGCGGGTGTAGGGAATATATTGGTGAATGACCCGTAGGCCATTTGGTAATTCAATTAAGGTGGGTGCCATGACACTAAAAATTCTCCTCAAACGTTCGGGATAAGCCCTACCTTCGTTGTCCAATGATAGAGGCGTATTGTCGCCAATTTTTTCAGGCATCAAACCTACTAAAAGATCGGCCTTCGATGAAAAATGTTTTCTGTTGGATTCTGACTTTCTCCTTCGTAATCGCCCTCTCCCTCAATGCTTGTCAGGATCCCTGTGAGGGAGTAACTGGCGCGAGCATTGGTCAAGAGTATTTTAGCGTGACCTACCTCGATGCAGCGGGGAACAATCCCCTGTTAGGTACCTATCGCTTATCAAATGTAGAAGTATTCATTGACAGCACCGGAGGCGGAGGCCCAAGACCTCAGTTTGCCCGCATCTCTGAAGATCTGAGTGATGGCAAGTTTGGACCCTTCTTTTTTACCCAAGATTACATCGATCCTGCTACCCGCCAGCCAGATGTAGAGGCCTTGGCAAATCGGGACATCACCTTCGATTATTATTTCAAAAAAGACACCTTTGGCATAGACACCTTCACCGTTAGTTTCCTACTCGGAGCCGATGCGTGCTCAAACTTTTGGTCCTACATACGTTATAGCCTAAACGGAGATCCTCTACCAGCCTATGACGGCCTACAGCAAGCTGAAATCGTCATAACAGAGTAAGAATCGCCTAAAAATTATCTACAAGCCTTCGATATTTTGGGCTTCGTTTGTTTTATTTGGGCAAATTTATTAGTATCTCGCGTACGTATTTAGCATCATGCTTTCCCACTTCAAACCACTATGAAACGAGCTGTCTTTATTACGCTCCTCCTCACCTTGTCTTTGTCCTTTGTTCAGCTTTTCGCCCAGTCTAGCTGTGCCACAGCTGAAAGAGAAATGGAACGCTATTTCCAGGTATATCAACCTGGAGAAAGTCCCCAGATGTCTTGGATTGAAAAAGCTTGGCGCCAGTGTCCCCAGCGCAATACCAATGTCCGCTTGCTTTATCATTACTTCAAGGCCATGGAAAGTCTATACGCGGGCAACGTACTGACCTTGAATGGGTATCGCAATGCTTCTTACCACTACGATATGCTCTTGGAAGACATTGCTTTCCTTGAACGTGCACGCGGAGCCAATCCATACTTCACAGAATTATATGGTCGTCGGGTAAATGCGTTGGCCAAGACCTTGGCTGCTCAAGCCCAGGTACTGGGTCAGCAAGAAAGTTTTCAAGCACCATCTCTGACCAATGAAGAGCCCACTTTCATCTGGGAAAAAGAATCACCGAGCTTTGCCGAAAGCCAAGCCCCCACAGGAAACCGATACCGGGCAGCTGATAAGCCTCAGGAGGAGTCATTTGACAAGCGCTTTCATTATGAGGGTACTTATCGTCAAGAAAACCCTTGGGGAGATCAATTCGATGCTTATGACCAATGGTTAGCCCAACAGAATGGGGGAAGAGAACCATACGGTGTGGTTGGTCAACTGGAAGACCTTGACCTGCGGGCTTATCTGCAGTTTCGTGGAGCTCGTGGCGAGGCGGCTACCTTTGCCTCCATTCAAACCGCCACCACCACCACCCGTGGAATGGATTACGGTGTCGACCGCGGTGCCGCTGCACCACGCAGCACTTCTCAGGCTTCAACCCTCAGCTATGACGAGTTTGCCTTGACCTATGCGTCACCCAGCAATGGCAGCACCCGCTCTATTTCACGCAATGCGCCTGCGGCTTGGGTAAATAGCCTTGGGGTCAACTACATTCCCGCGGCTAACATCTATGAACCTTCTATGCTTAAGAGCGAACCTAGTACCAGCGCGGCAAACTTAGGATTCATTCCCTTCGGAGAGACCTTAGCCCTTATGAATCAAGGCAGAGGGGTCGTTGCGGCAGGAATGGCCTTTGTTCAGGTTCGTACCCGTGATGGTCAAGTAGGCTGGGTGGAAGAAATGGCGGTAGTTGAGCAAGGCCGGATGGCCGCAGTGCTCCGCAAAACAAACGGCTATCGCTCTCCCAATAGTCAAAATGGTCCCATTTCCCTCGAAGCGGGTCAAGCGGTGGTATTAGCTGAAACCCAAGGAAATTGGGTAAAAGTATATGATGCCAACGGTGAGCATGAGATTTGGCTACCCAGCGTAGATGCATTGAGCATCGAGCCCATTGACATTGCGCTGGCCGAAGGCCTGCTGGAGGCAAATCGCATGCCTACCGATGACCGCAAACGCGAAATCTTGAATTCATTGCGTGGCCTGAATGGATACAGTGCCTCTCCGTTAGCGGGGCTTGTAGAAGCTCAGATTCGCTAGGAGATCACGAAGATATTTTTCTAAAAAAGATTGCCCCGCTTCTAAATTGGAGGTGGGGTTTTTCTTTTAACGAAATGCCCGACACATTGAAAAATCCAGAGAATGTCCCCGATCTAGCTAGAGAAATATCCCCCAACCCAATAAAATGACCCTACATTTTCCCCCTTTCGCCTTCCCTGCTTAACTTTGAACTTACTGTGACAACAATATTTACTGCACGGGGCCACTCTGTCCCCTTGGCGTGACCTAAGTCTCTCTATAGGAGAACCGGTCCTGCCCTTTTTCACGAATCAATTGCCTACATGCTCCTTACTGGTCTGGAAATATTTGGCTTCAAAAGCTTCGCTGAGCGCACCAAGTTTGTTTTTGATGAAGGAATCACGGGCATTGTCGGTCCCAATGGCTGCGGAAAATCCAACGTCGTAGACTCCATCCGCTGGGTACTCGGAGAGCAGAAAACCAAGAATCTGCGCTCCGACAAGATGGAAAACATCATCTTCAACGGTACCAAGGCCAAGCGTAAGGCCAATTATGCCGAGGTTTCCCTAACCTTTGAGAATACCAAAAACGTCCTTCCTACTGAGTACAGCACCGTCAGCATTACCCGCAAGCTGTATCGCAGTGGGGATTCTGAGTACCAGATCAATGGCGTCACTTGCCGACTCAAAGACATCCAAAACCTGTTCATGGATACGGGGATCAGCTCTGATAGCTACGCCATCATTGAGCTGGGCATGGTGGATGAAATTCTCACCAACAAAAACAATGAGCGCAGGAAGTTTTTTGAAGAAGCGGCTGGCATTTCCAAATACAAACTGCGCAAAAAGCAGACCCTCAAACGGCTAAAGGACACCGATGATGACCTTGAACGGGTAGAAGACTTGCTTTTTGAAATAGAGAAAAATCTCAAATCGCTGGAGAAGCAGGCCCGGCGCACCCAACGCTACTTTGAACTAAAAGAAAAGTACAAACGCATCAGCTCGCAGTATGCCTTTCTCATGATGCGCGACATTCGAGAGCGGCAGCAGCAGGTCAAGATTCTCCAAGACAATCTAGAAGACCAAGCGGTAGCGGTACAAAGCGAGCTAGCCCAGCGCGAGTCTCGCTTACAAGAACTGCGCAAAGGCCAGGTAGATGACGAGAAAAACTTGGCGCTGGCTCAGGAAGATTTGAATAAGCATCTGCGCAAGATCCAATCGGTAGAAACCGAAAAATCGATCAAAAACGAGCGGCTCAAGTATCTTCAGCAGCGGGAAACCAGCATCCGAAATCAAATCGAAACCGAAGGCCTTAAAGTAGAGCGCAACCAGGCCCAACTGGTTCAGCTTCGAGAACAGCTGATGCGCCAACAAAATGAGCTTTCGGGTGTGAATGAGCTGGAAACGGGGCAAAAAGCAGAAGCAGACACCCTGCGTGCCCGTTTTGAGGAAGAGCAGCGCATGGCCAACTCCCTAGGTGCTCAACACCGTGAGGTCGAGGGAGAACTCCAGGAAATGACCCGCGAGCGGGAAGTTGCCCGGGTAAAGATCCAGAGCTTAGAAAGCAAAATGTCAACGAAATAGCTGCAGCTTGGAT
>CAZFPQ010000228.1:0-11830 GCA_964521065.1 uncultured Bacteroidia bacterium
TTTCATGCCAGATCAAGGAAGAAAAATCGAGTTTGGCGGGCCAATCGAGCTTTTTTCTGACGTGGAGATGGGATGAAAGATCAAGCAAAAGTGCATAGTTGTTGTTTGACTGTTCCTAAGAGTCCGTAAAAACTTCTGCCATCATGCAGCGGACTGAGCCTCCCCCGATTGTCTCAATGATATCAATTGGCACGACCAACAGGCGGCTATATTTTTCTAGGGTCGCAATCTGGCTAGCCTTCAGAGAGTCAAAAGCTCGCTGAGACATCACCATCAAAGCTTCGCCATCTCGGTTGTAGAGTTGAAGCATATTCCCGGCAAAAGCTTCCATTTGATCAAAGCTGATAGGTACGACCTCGTGGCCAGTCTGCGTTAACAATTTTTCTAGTTCTTCTCGCTCATCCTGATCCTTGATGGACGCCATGCATATAACCGCCACCCTGCTTCCCAAGGCCATCATCACATTGGTATGATAGATCTCAGTACCATTTCTATCAGCAGCGTGAAACAAGAATCCTTCACATTGAGTATGTTCACAAAACTCTTCAAACAGGACTTGAGAGGTTCTGGGAGATAAGCATGCATATACCTTTTGATGCACCCGGTCCATGATCATGGAGCCTGTCCCTTCTAAAAAAAGACCTTGTTCTTCATAATGAGAGAGATCTATCACCTCAGGTGCAGAAAATTGAGATTGGAAGTAATCGATCATATCCCCCCTGCGCTCAAGTCGGCGGTTAAGCGCAAACATAGGATAGATGATTATTTTTCCACTTTCATGGAAAGAGATCCAATTATTTGGAAAAATAGAGTCAGGAGTATGCGGAACCGTGGTATCATCAAAAACCGTCACGGTAATGCCTTCTCCTCGCAGTAGAGATACAAAGAGGTCAAACTCCGCCAGGGCTTTGGCTTGAATCTCTTCACTGGGAAGAGAGCTCTCGTGCTGAAAAGCATTGTTCTGAGCCGTTTGGTCATTGTAGCCAAAGCGAATAGGGCGCACCATCAATAGGTGGGAGGTGGTCTGGGTGCTTTGGCCAAGATCAACTTGGGCAGAAGAAGATCGAAGCTTGTTGTCCATTTACTTTCTTTTTTACCTACCCTTGGTATAACATTTCGATATTCACAGTCAGCGGTAAACAGTTATCCCCATGTATGATAACCTGGATCAAACACCTACAAATTCCATGTTCTATTATCACCGCGTCCCCTGGATTTACCGAAGCATTGAAAATAGACAAAATAAAGGTTCAGGCCCAAGCAAAAAAAGGCGACCCCGAATTGGAGTCGCCTTGCAAACTTTGGGTAGTCTATATCACTACTCTTTCACACATTCAAAAACTACACGACGGTTCACGTAGTAGAGAGGCTCTAGCTTGTTGGAGCCACCGTTTTCGGGCAAGCCATCGATCAAAGGCTCTTGCTCTCCTTTAAATTCTACGATGAAACGATCTTCTTCAATTCCATAGGTATTGACGAGGAAGGAGATGGCGTTGTTTACACGACGCTGAGAAAGATCCAAGTTATAGGCATCGGTATTACGGGCATCGGCGTAGCCAACGGCCTTCACCGTCAAAGAAGGATCATTCTTCATTACCTGAGCGATGTAGTACATCTCGGGGTAGAACTGAGGCTGAATGTTGTCGCGGTTCAATTCAAAGTGAATGATGGGCAACAAGCAAGGCGTTTCTACCGCGTCAGGTATTTCCAACTGAATGGCAACTCCTTTGGAATCATAGTACATTCCAGGAGGGGAGTTAGGCTCTTTGTCAAAGATATCAGGCACCCCATCGTTGTCGCTGTCGATAGCTACCCCGTTAGCGTCAACCTCGGCATTCTTGGGGCTAAATGGCTCATCATCAACATTGTCGGCATATCCATCTCCATCGCTGTCCAAGGTTTCACCTGTAGCAGTTACAGGAGCACCTTCTGGGGTGTCAGGCTCTTTGTCATATAAATCAGGAATACCATCGTTGTCACTGTCTTCCGTTAGTTTTTTAGTGGTCTCACGAGCCTCTTGAACGTCGGTGTACAATTGGTTCATCGGGTTCACCCAGCTAGGATCGTCCTCTCCCTTACCTAGGCGGAACATGATACCTACGAAGATATTGCTTAACGCATCAAAGTTAGAAGTAGCTGGAGTAAGACGATTAGGACCAGCTCCACCACCTATTTCCTGCCAGCGCTCGCCATCCAGCAAGTCATCGCCAGAAGTCATCAAACGGTATTCAACTTCAAATTCAATCCGACGAGAAGCGCGGTAGCGTACTCCTGCAACCACCATTCCAGTTGGGTTAAGGGTGTAATTGCTTGAGTCTCCAACTTGGATGGTCGGGCGATTATTGTGGGATTCCGCTTGAGATTCATATTCTCCGTCTAGTAGATTACCAAGTGCATCCAAGCGCTGGGTGCGTCCGTCAATACCAGGACCCGCAGGGTCACTTAGAGCAATTGAGGAAACACTAGAGAAGTCATACAATTCAGATCCACGAAGGGCATCTGTCTTAGTATTATACCCCATGACTCCAAAGCCGATACCGGCGTAGAGGTTCCACTTAACCTGTTCTTTATAAAAGTTCAGGTTGTTGAGGTTAAAAATTCCCTGGACAGAAATGTCTCCGTAGGTCATCTGGTAATTATAAAACACGCTCGGAGCAGTGTTCAACCCAGATCCTTCAAAATAATTCTCGTTCCAAGGATTTCCATTGTGATTCTGGTAACCAGAGTTCTCATCAAAATTCAATCCTCTAGCTTGGCCCAAACCAGCCTGAAGACGAAGAGAGAAGGCATGGCCAAACCCCTTACGGATATCTAAGGCACCACCAAAGCTATTCTGAGGACGGACATCTCCATACACCAAAGCCAGTCCGCCTTTCACCCCAACGGTGAGGTTACTCTTAGGTTTGGGAGGATAAGGATAGTCTCCATCCTCATACTGTTCTAATTGTTCTAGGTCTTTTTTGCGATACTTTTGGGTAGCATCTTCATCTTGACCTAAGATAGGTAAAGACATCGAGCAGAGGAATGCTACCAAAAGAAGGTTGCGTAGGTTTTTCATATACTTCCTTCCGGTTAAACAAGGTTAATCAGGTCTCTTACATCAAGGGGGAGAACGAGTGCTAACTTGGTGGGTGAAGCACCTATATCAAGAGTAATAACGCACTTTCCTGCTATAAATTTAATATGCGGGAATACAGGGGCTAAACTACCCAAAACCAGATACAAATTAATACAGGGTGTTAGTTATTTTGGGAAAATGTATCATCCGGCGGGACCAATATGTACGGAATATAAACTGACCTTATCAGCCCTTAGTACACCCAAAACGTACAGAGGCAAATAAAATTGAAGATTCGTAAAGGAAAAGGTCCTGACTCAAATGATCATTCTGCTGCAAAGAACGAATTCGGGGGAATTCGATAGGGATGAAAGATTAAATACCCTTAAGCATTTAATTCGGACTAAAGAACCATCATTTCGCAACAACCAACAAGTTCAGTCATCAGAATTGCCAATATGTTGCTTTGAACGGTAGCAATATGATCAGGAATGGTCAGAAAAGAGAGGGGAAAAAGAAGGGAGGCGACCAGCGGATTCGAACCGCTGTACGAGCTTTTGCAGAGCTCTGCCTAACCACTCGGCCAGGTCGCCTACTGTTTTTATAGAACGGGCTACGAAATTAAGGAGGATTTTACCTTTATCCAACCGTCCTGGGTCTAATTTAATTTTTAAAGAGCTAGAGAGGCAATCTTGACTTAAGAAAGTAGCCGCCCTCCTAGGAGAAAGTTTAAAGGGGCAATTGGGAAAGCTGCTTATCTGTCTTCTCTAGAAGAAAAACTTAGGAGGAATCCCTAATTATCACGCAAAAACTCTCGCTCTACATATGTTAACCGGCAATAAGGCATCCCTAATGGCTTCAACTTACTCACTTTTACTTTCACTCCCTCAATAGCCTCATTGCTGCTCATGATCTCGGCCCCCATCCGATTGCACAAGGTTTCTAGTAGGTCCACAGGTTCGGACATAATGCTAAGCACCTGTTCATAGACCGCTTGATAGTCTACCGTCTTTACCAACTCATCACTCAGCCCAATCTCCTCAAATGAAACCTTGAGATAAACATCTACTTGGAAATGGGTACCCTGACGCTTCTCAACTGGATACACACCGTGATAACCAAACACTTCAATGCCTTCAATGGCGATGGTTCCTAACATATTTTGGTAAAATGGTAAACGAGTAAAAGGCTGGATGAAAGCGTGAAGAAGAATGGAGTCCCTTCGCCGCTATTATGCCACCATTTGCTGATAATGGTTTTTGATGGCGTCTTCGACCTCATGGTAATCAACGTTACGCTTGAGCTTACCGCGATAGGCCAAAGAAACTTCTCTGCGCTCCTCCGAGACAATAATAGCCAAGGTATCTGATTGCTCCGTAATGCCTAATGCTGAGCGGTGACGCAGCCCCAGTTCAGGGTCTAGTTCTGTACTTTTACTGATAGGCAAGATGCAACGCACAGCAGCAATTCTATCATCGTGTAAGATCATCGCTCCATCATGTAAGGGGCTTTCTTTCTGGAAAATGGTATAGATTAGACGTGCAGCAATGGTAGAATTCAAGCGATCCCCCGTTTCTTGAATCTCATTTAGTGGATCACTGCCCGTAAAAATGATCAAGGCCCCATTTCCTGTAGCCCTGAGGCTTTTCAAGGCATCTACTACCTCCCGGTAGGTCTCGTCACTCACGCTACCAGAGGATACCTGCCGAACGATGCGATCAAACAGGGTGTTTTTACTAATGGCCGATAAAAAGCTGCGAATCTCTGGAGCAAAGATAATTACCAAGGCTACTGCACCTAGGCTGAGGAATTCGTCTAGGATACTTCCTAAAAGGCGGAAATCAAGTAGGTCTACCAACTTCCAGACTAAAAACACCGATATCACCAAGCTCATGATGCGCAAGGCCAAACGACCTCTGATGTTACGGTACAAGTTATAAATCAACAGCGATACCAAGGAGATATCAAGGATATCCACCAACCTAACTGTGACAAAACCAATATCAAACAACTCCATTCGCTGACAAATATTGATGCAAGGCTACCACCCTCACCGCCTCTCTTACGTCATGCACTCTTAGCAGATGGGCTCCTTTTTCAATGGCCTTATAATGTAACACTGAGCTTAGGTCCAGTACATCTTTAGGATGGGTCTCAAAGAGTCGGTACATCATGCTTTTACGAGATATTCCCACTAATAGAGGTCGATCCAACCATTTAAATTGATCTAAGCCTGCCCAAAGTTGATAATTGTGCAAAATGCTTTTCCCAAATCCAAACCCTGGATCCAGGATCACATCTTTCAAACCTGCCTTTTGAGCCATCTTCAACCGGCCAACAAAAAAATCGCTCACCTCGGTTAACACATTATCATAGTCGGGCTGTTCTTGCATCGTCTGAGGTGTTCCCTGCATATGCATCATGATGTAGGGCACATCCTTATACTTAGCCACCAAGTCCATCATTCCCGAATCTGCCTTCTCTTCATTGGTCAGACCTCGTCCTGCGCTGATATCATTGATGATATGCACTCCCAAATCCAACATCTGCCTTGCGACCTCAGGTCGATAGGTATCTACAGAGATCAAGGCTTCAGGAAAACGCTCGATCAGACCTTGGGTAATGCTATAAATTCGGTCCAATTCTTCCTGCTCGGATACAATAGCTGCTTTGGGACGCGAGGAAAAGCCACCGATATCAATGATAGTGGCCCCTGCTTCAAGCATGCCCTCAGCGTGGCGGAAAGCTTGTTCAAGCTCTTGGAACTCTCCCCCATCCGAAAAGCTGTCTGGGGTCAGGTTTAGAATCCCCATAACTTGGGGTCGATCCAGGCGGAGTAGACGTCCCCGACAATTGAGCGAGTAAGCCATTAGCGGTTAGCTTTCCTTATTGGTCTGTTTGTCCCAATGAAAGAAGGTTGGCAAATAGCCGATAGGCTCCGGGAACTCCTGCAGGGAGCTCTCTAAAGAAGCTCAAACCTGTATATATAAAATGACCGTCTCCATATTCTGCGACCAAGAGAGAGCCTTTCAGAGGTTCTTCCCCTGGGTCGTGCGCAGAAAAAATAGGCGTATAAGCCTCATCCCATTCACTAGGAAAGTATAGTCCCCGTTCCTGTATCCAGCCTTCAAAATCTTCTGAAGACAACTTATTAGGAGTATTAAGTACGGGATGCTCCGGCACCAGAAAAGTCATTTCGGCCTCTTCTTTTGTCACCCGACCTCGACTCAGAGTAAGCGGATATGGGCCAATCGATTTCCCATCCATCTTCAAGCTCCGACTGGTATTATACTGAACGATATACGTACCTCCGGCTTTTACATATTCCAAGATCTGATCTTGCAAAAAGGCGATACGGTCGATGGTATTGTAGGCACGAATGCCTGCCACCACCGCGCTGTATTTAGCCAAGTTTTCAGGAGTTACCTGCTCCTCCGTGAGGATATCAACCTCGTAACCTACCTGCTTAAGAGAGTTGGGAATTTCATCTCCTGAACCCATCAAGTAGCCTATGAGGCTTCCCTTTTTCTCAAAAGGCACCCGTACCAATTTCGCTTCGGAAGGATTGAAAAGAATTTGGGCAGGAATGTGGTCGTAGTTGATGAGTCGCTGGCTGTGAGAATAGGATTGCCACTGGGCGCCAATATTCACTTTGAAGGTCCCCACGCTCTGCTCAGCCGGCGGGGTTACGTGTACCTGAACAGCCTTTTCCTGGCCGGCGAACTCAAACTCCACCTCAATTTCTTCAGGAGACACACTCCATCCTTCCGGTAGTTCAAAAGTCAAGGTTGCACTCCCCTTTTCTGCGAAGCTACCTACCAATAAACTCACCTTTTGAGGAGCTTCATCAGCAAACAGATAGACACCACTGGCTACGTTGACGGTGATGGGGGGCGCAACCAGAAAAGGACGATATAGCTCTCCAATGGAGCGATCCACGTATTGGTGAACCACAGGAGTCTCCAAGGGAATTTCTACTCCATCAATTTCATAGGTAAAAGTCGCTGTCAATACCGGCGGGTTTTCGGCTAGGCCAATCTTTTCCTGGTCTTCGACAACAAAAATACCTTTCTCCTGGGGCTCTTTGAGCCAATATGGCTGACTTACGGGCAATTCCTTCAAAACAAACTCAGCCCGCTGTTTACCTACCGATCCATTCTGAGGAAGTTCGAGGTTGAGTGAAACGGCCTGCCCAGGGTAGCCAAAGTCTATTTGTTTGAGCGTCACGGGGTAAGTGCTACGCTTGACGTAATGAGCCTCTAACCTAGCGCTATCCCCCTGCGCTACGACGGGCATATCACTGTCAACTTCGTACCAAAGTCCGGCCGCATAGGCAATCGCTTGCTTGATTTCTTCCTTTTTAAGATCAAACCAGTAGCCCTCTTTGTCCTTCATTTGTTCATATGCCAACAGCAGAGTTGGAATGACTTGGTCAGGCTTCCTTGCATCAAAACTGTCGTAAGCCTTATCTAGTAACTCGCCTATTTCCGGGGCTCCAACCCGCTCCCAGCCGGTCTCTATTCCATAGAAAGGATCATTGTTCTCAAGGGGTTCTCCTTTTTCCAAATCCAAATATTCGGTCATCGATCCATGAAGCAAAGCCGCGCCAAAAGCCTGACACTTGTGCATGCTTCGAGCCCTAGAAGCAATCTCACCATAGCTTTCACCTAACAAGGGATCGTATTGCCCCACATCCATGGTCACAATGCCTTTCAATTCTTCTTCACTTGGCTGGTAGCGGCGGAATACCCAGTAGTTATTCCAAAATAACCGTTTAGGTTGCCATGGTTCCACGTAAGCAAGCTGCTCCGGAAATGCCTCAGGATCTCCGGCGAGATCAAAAGCTTGGTGAGACAATATAGCCGAAGCGGTATGATGGCCATGTCCTCCTCCACCATCTTTGGGAGTGGCAAACCGGTTAACTATGATATCAGGTCGATATTTACGAATGGCCCATACTACGTCAGCTAGCACTTTCTCCTCGTCCCATATCTCCAAGGCCTCCTCGGGAGTTTTGGAATAGCCAAAATCATAAGCCCGGCTAAATGTTTGCTCCCCTCCATCGACACGGCGTGCCTGAAGCAACTCTTGGGTACGAAGCATCCCCAGGGCCTGTCCCTTTTCATCCCCAATCAAATTTTGCCCACCATCACCACGCGTAAGGGACAAATAAGCCGTACGAAAACCATAGCCATTAGCAAAGGTGGTGATGACCCGCTGGTTCTCATCATCTGGGTGAGCAGCCAGGTACAGCACCGATCCCAAGACACGTAACCGCTTGAGCATGTGTTGGAGTTCTGCTCCAGAGCGAGCCGGTGTAGGGTTTTGGGCGATGAGTTGAACCGCAAGGGCCAACAGGATACAGCTACAAAAGAGACGTAGTTTGTTCAAGGTAATTAAGTCTAAATTCCGAGATAACATAAGTCCCCTGCATGGGGATCAGCAAGTTAATCAACCCTAGGGATTTTTTAATTGTTTTCCGAAGCCGTCGAGAAGTTGGATCTAGCCCTTGCTTGTGCCCGCAACTGGTCACTGGTATGGCGACTGCCATCGTGACTCCAACCTGGAGGGCCAAACAGATATCCCCTAGCATGTTGAGGATAGCGCTTTAGGTCACGCAACATATCGGCCCACTCATGGGTGGCAATCCGCAAAGGATTGAACGTATGGATGTTCTTGGTCAGGCCATAAGTGGGCCGCTCCTCTTCTGCTTGAAAGGTACCAAATATTCGGTCCCAAATGATTAATACGCCTGCATGATTTCGATCCAGATATTTCAAGTCAGATCCATGATGCACCCGGTGGTGGGAAGGAGTGTTGAAGATAAATTCAATGGGCCGGGGAAGCTTGTTGATTGCCTCCGTATGGATCCAAAACTGGTACAATAGGCTAATTGATTGTAGGGCAGCAATCATCACGGGGTGAAACCCTAATAGGGGCATCCATAGCCAAAACACAAAACTCCCACTGATGCTGCCCGTCCAAGTTTGACGAAGGGCAGTACCAAGATTGTACTTTTGAGAGGAATGGTGTACCACATGTGAGGCCCAGAAATAACGAATCTCATGGGCCTTTCGATGGTACCAATAGTAGGTCAGGTCTTCGCCGAAGAAAGCCAGTCCCCAAACCCACCATGCCCAGCCCAGATCGAACCAGTGAAAGGAATAAATCAAATAGTAGGCTCCAATTACTAGGCTTTTAGCCAACAAATTGATCAGTACATTACCTATTCCCATAGCCAGAGAGCTAATGGTATCCTTGGCTTCATACCAGTCCTTTTGGCCAATTGCTCCTACAATCGCCTCAGCCAAAAGCAGAATCACAAAAGCCGGTATGGCATAATGAATAAGGTTGGGAATAGCAGGTATGTCCATGGCAGTTCTTGAAACTTAAGGCAATAGTCATTGATTTAATCAGGCGGGGAGAAGAAGTTGGGCTACGGGGTAAAAAACCAAACTCCTTAACTTTTTACTTCTTAACTTCTTTCACCCCTACCCCCGCTTACTCATGCATATGTCCTTAAAATACCTTCTTCCTCCGAAAAAATGAAAGCCCTCTGCGTTTGAGCGGCAGAGGGCGTGTGCATGGTTGTAAACTGTAGGAACCTTAGGCGGCGTAGCCTACATTTTCTTCTTCGGCTCGAAAGGCGTAAGCCTTACAGAGCCTCAATACATCAAAATCATATCCCAATACCTTACGGGCTTCATCGATCTGAGGGCTAGAGGCTGTCCGAAAGTATTCCGCACCTTTGTGCAGCGCCATGGCCTCTACTTCTCTTTCGATCCATGGAGCCAAATCAATGCTACCCGCCTCATACAGATCGGCTAAGTAACTGCGTACTGTTGAAGGCTTGAGGTTTCGTCTCCGGGCAATCTCCTCTACCCCAAATTCATTCTCAAACAATTCCTTGATCTTGCGATGCCCCGGGGAAAAGGATTTCGCGATTGAACCATCAGTCTCAAGATTTTTTGACTGAAGTGCTTTAATTCGGTTGATTTCTTCCAGGATTAGCTGGCGCAATTCTTCACTAAGGTTTTTCATCCCAGGTACCTGATCAAGCTCTGGAGGAGTACCCGGCATTTGGCGAGCTAGGGTCTCCAATACGTAGTTGGTAAAGAGTTCAAAAGGAGGCCTACCTGAACGTTCTGCGTAGTCTTTTCGGATGCTACGCAATCCAATAGACAGCTGTATCTGAGCCCAGTTCCGAAACAGGTCTTGCCTATTGACTTCCATATCCTGGGGATCTTGAAGATATTCTCGGCCCATGTCGGAGAGTACCATGGTTCCATAGAGGGAATTCTTGATTTCCATGAACCCCTTTCCTTCCAAATAGTAGATGATGTCTGATAAGCGGCTAAAAGGCAATCCTTCTAGCGAGCCATAGGTCTCTAACTGTTGGTGGGCTATTTTTCTAAACTTATACCGCTCGTCGGCTTGAAGGATGCGCACGAGATATGAAGAGGAGTAAGCTTGATCGAGCAGGGCTAAGGTCTTGAAGATCTGGATTGCCTCATGGGCAATGTTCTCCTGGCGGTTAAAGGTGTTGACGGGAGTAGTCATAATGAGAGAGGTTTTCGATTAAACAATTGACATTAGGCTACCAACACTTCTTGGCGCTTTGAAAAATCAGATACATATAAGCGGCAAAGCCTTAGCACATCATAGTCCATGCCCAGGGCCTCATAAGCAGTTTTTAGACGAGCATTTTCACTTTCCTGAAAATAGTTGCTTCCCTTAGTCAAAAGCTCAGCCGACAAAGTCTGTTCTATCCAAGGATTGAGGTCTATTTGGCCAGACCGATGCAGGTTGATCAGTTGTTGACGAACCGTTGTCGTTTTAATCTTTCGCTTAGCAGCAATGGCCTCCTCACTATAGCCTGCCTCAAAAAGGGCTCTTGTAGCTTGATGGGAAGGATTCTGAACTTTCCGTTCAAACTCTGCTTGCCTAGCTTTTTTCGCCTCCGCCTTAGCAGCGGAGATCGTCTGAATCAAAGCGGGGCCGTATCGATTCACTTTGTAATCTCCAAACCCAGGGATTTCAGCCAGCTCTTGTGCCGTGGTTGGCATGTCTTTGATCAGCCGCTCTAACATGTAATCGGTAAAGATTTGATAGGGAGGCTTTTGCTCCTTGCCTGCCCACTCTCGCCGAATATCCCTGAGTTCAAGCATCAATTTTTGTTGCAGGGGTTTTCGCCTCAGGCTACGGTAGCTTACCCACAGATCCCCAGGCTCATTTATAAAAGCTTGGCCCTTATCACTCAGGCCCAAGATGCCATACATACCGCCTTGAGAATAAACCAACCCTCTTCGCTCAAAAAACCGCAGCATATTGCGCAGCCGATCAGAGTGGGCATCGGGAAAGGCGCCATACCCTTCTAGCTCTTGATGGGACTCTTCCTTCGTTTCAAAGCGTTCATCGCCTTTCAACAAGCGAATCAAATAACCAGCGCTGTACTTTTCTTCTGTCTTGTGAATCATGCCCAGGATCAGGCGTGCTTCTTCTTTTAAGTTTAGCCGACTCTGGGCTTCCGTAAATACCGTCATGATGAATTTGCTTTGTGCCAACTGCGTTGTTGACAGGAGCAAATATGTAAGCCTCCTGAAAGCATACCATGGAAATAATAAGGGGTAAGGTTGAACGTGAGTAGGAACTGATTTTACTACCAAATGTCGAATATGTTTTCACAAAACATTGACCAACAATACATTAACAAGCTCCCCCATCTCCTCTCCGAGTAAACCTTGTCGCTTGAAACACATAGATCAAATTCCA
>CAZFPQ010000229.1:0-11733 GCA_964521065.1 uncultured Bacteroidia bacterium
CAAAAGCAAACTGGGAAGCGGAATAAGGAGGTTTGGAGGAGTTAAGGGAGTTAAGAGTTAGGAAAGAATTCCCGTTGCCCCGTAACCTATACCCCGATTTCTTCTACTCCGGGGCTCAAGGCTTAGCCTTGTTTGCAATCTTATGCCCTTCGGCTTTTTAACCCCTGCAGCTCCTTCAATTACCCAATGGTTTCCGTCAAATATCGCTCCACCTGCTTTACCAAGTCAGCCTTGCGTACGGGTTTAGCCATGTAGGCATCAAATCCCGCTTCTAAGAAATGCTCACGGTCACCTGGCATGGCGTAACTGGTAACAGCTACGATAGGAATAGTTTTATAGCGTGGGTCTTTCTTGAGCTGCTTCATGATTTCCTCTCCGCTGATGCTCCCCCCCCCTAAGTTGATGTCCATTAAGATAAGAGCAAAATTGTGACCTTCTTCCATTTTGGCAAACGCCCCTTTGTCATTGATCACGTGGATAGGCTTACAAATAGCCTCAATGGCGCGGGTGACCACCAAAGCGTTTACCATGTTGTCTTCAACTAACAATACCGTAGGTTTACTCATAGCAATCCGTTACTTTTTAGTGAATTCTGGTTGTTTAGATTTAAGTACTGGCAAGGTCACTTTATCTAGCAGAAGTAGGGAAACCGTAAAGCAACTTCCTTTGCCTTTGGCTGACTCTACCCATATTCTGCCGTCCAATAAGTCGATGATTCGTTTGCTGATACTTAGGCCGAGACCAGGGCCTTCATAATGGCGGGCCAAGCCTTCGCTTTCCTGTTGAAACTTTCCAAAAATGCGCTTACGCACAAAGTCTTCTCCCATCCCGATCCCCGTATCTTTGACTTGAATCAGCAACTCCTTGGTACTCGACTTTCCGTTGAGCGATATCTCTATTTTACCTTCGTCCGTAAACTTCAAGGCATTTTGGATCAGGTGATCTAAAGCATGTTTGAGCCAAGCCGCATCTGCCTTGGTCCACCACTCATCAGCATGGGTCGTAAAATCCAGTTGGAGTTTCTTCTCATCTGCCTCAGGCTGATATTGAGAGACCAGGTCTTGTAGGAGTTCTCGAACTTCTACGGGCTTCATCTTTAGAACTGGCACATCGGACTCTAACTTAGAAAGGTCGAGTACCAAGCTGGTGGTGCGTAACAGCCGCTCGGCGGAAGATATCACCAAGCCACAATAATCATCAAAAGTATCTGCCTCGGGTTCTTCCCTGATAAACTCCGTTAAATTGATGATTCCATTTAGAGGGGTCCGTAGCTCATGACTCATGTTGGCCAAAAAGTGAGACTTAGCAATGGTGGACTGCTCGGCCTTTTCCTTGGCTCGCATCAACTCCTGCTGCCTCAATTTTCGCTCAGTTACATCGGCAATCTGAAGCATAACCAGGAGCTTTCCCTCAAATTCGAAGTAGGTGAAGCTGGTATCTCCCCAAAATCTGCTTTTATTAGAAAGCTCGTACAATAGCTCCTGTTCATAGTGATCTTGGCTGTCCAATAATTCCTGAATTTGACTAAACTCTTGCCAACCCAAATGAGGTATCTCAAAGTTTGGCAGAATATCCCCATTCAGGTCACGTCCAGCGTCAAATCCAAATAGGGAGTTCCATTTGGGGTTGTGCTCGATAATTTTGCCAGAATCGGCCTCCAACAAAAGGACAGCATTGGGAGAGTGCTCAAAAGCGGTTTGTAACTGCTTCCTCCCCCTCCGAATGATCTGGATGGCCTCTTTATCGGAGTAGTCTTTGAAATAAGTTCCCACTAGAATTCCCAAAACGATGGTTACCACTAAATTGAAAATGTAGCTCCCTGGGAGGAATTCATTTCCACCTTCATTTAGCGAGAAGTGATAGAACATTACCCACAAAAAGGCCAAGCTGGGAATCGCCAAAGCGAGGTAGAACTGAACCCCTTCATTTCTCCGATCAAAGATCATGGGGATGAAAAGGGTAAGAGCGATAAAACCCAAGTGTTCACCTGTTCCCAAGCCCATAAACGGGCTGTTGACGCAGAGATTCAAGGTACAAACCCCTATCAAAAGGAATCGAGCGGTGACATAGCGAAAGTGAGCGTTGAGGACAATGACGCAAAGCATACCTGTAACTGTGATGCTTTGCAGCAGAAAAGGGACCCACGCCCCTTCGCCAGCGTACTGAGCCATGTAGAGGACAAAAAGCAGGGCCCCGATCAATCCGATCCGGTTGAGCAGACGAATTTGCTTCTGCTCACTGGTGTGTAGGGAGCTTTGTACTCCATACTCTGATACTTTGACCCAAAAGTTTCTGATCATTTCAGGGCTACCTAAACTATTCCTGAGCAGCAATTTACCGATTGTACCAAAATAATGAACCATCATGTAAAGCAGGCAGGCAATTAGGAGCATTTCCAAGCAATTGCAACCAACTTGATACCTTTTCAAACAGGAGGAATTTGGGAAGATTCAAATTCTTCTTGCTTAAAGAAAAAAGGGAAATCTTCTTTATAGCCCTAACACTACTCTACATACAGACCAATTTAATCCTCGACCTGAACAATTCGGAGGATAAATGGTCCAAAACAAAACCTATTTCCCTAGATAATGGAAGGATACATGCTCTGGCTTAGGAATCTGAGAACTTGCGAATTCGTTCTTCCCGTTCCAAAACTTACGTAGACCTTGGTAGATGCTAGCAGGTGAGCAAAGAGGTAAGAATCTAAAGATGAAGGATAGAGAATACCTGGTTGGAGGAAAGATTTTATCCCAAGTGCGCTTGACAGCATAACTAGAAGTGGGCCGAAAATAGACTCTGTCAGGGCATTGCACAGCTTCGCTACCATTAGACAACGACACCAAGCGCTTGCAAAGCAGTAGCCCCAGAGGTCTATAAATCCTCAACCTCTTCCACCATCTTGGCCACAGCATCCTTGAGAAACTGCTTATAAGCCATCAATCGCTTGGCCACATCTTGGCTTTGGGCACCCAAAATCTGAGCCGCCAAGATCCCTGCATTTTTGGCGCCATTGAGGGCAACCGTGGCTACCGGCACCCCTGAGGGCATTTGTAAAATGCTGAGTACAGAATCCCAGCCATCGATTGAGTTGGAAGACTTAACGGGAACTCCAATAACCGGAAGAGTAGTTAAGGAAGCTACCATACCTGGCAAATGAGCAGCTCCCCCAGCACCAGCAATGATCACATTCAATCCTCGCTCTCGGGCGGTAGAGGCATACTTCATCATTCGCTCTGGAGTGCGGTGAGCACTTACGACAGTTAGTTCAAATGGAATCTCTAAGTCACTGAGCACTTCGGCTGCAGCCTCCATGACGGTTAGGTCGCTCTTGCTCCCCATGATGATGCCTACTTTCATGCTGGCTAACCTACAAAAAACCTGCCGGAAGAGGTAAATCTCGGCCTAGCGATTTGCAGATTTGGTAAAAAACCATGGAGCATGATTTCAAGAGTTGCAAAACCAAGCCATATGAGTTTCAAGTGGACCTACTTCTGCATGGCTATTCAGGCACCTAGCAGACATATTCTCATCCATTAGCTCTCTGTCCGAAGGGCATCATAGAGAATTTCTACTGGATGTAGGGCTTTTCGTCCTGTACCATCCTTGATTTGATGTCGACAGCTGGTCCCAGGAGCTGCCACAATCACTTCAGAGTCGGCCTTTCTCACCGCAGGAAACAGCACCAGCTCTCCTACTTGCATGGAAAGCTCATAGTGCTCTTTTTCATACCCAAAAGAGCCAGCCATGCCACAGCAACCAGAAGGAATGGTTTCAACTTGATAATTCTCGGGTAGTCCTAACAGAGCCTGGGTAGGCGTTAACGAAGACAAAGCTTTCTGATGGCAATGCCCATGCAGCATTACCTGAGCAGGGTTTTCTCGGAAGTGCTCCGCCCCAATACGCCCAGCTTTCATTTCCCGGTACAAAAACTCCTCAATGGTCAGGGCATTTTGCCCCAGTCGCTTGGCTTCGTCTCTTCTTTCCGGAATCACCAAGCGAGGATATTCATCTCTGAAACCAAGTATAGCGGAAGGCTCTACTCCAACCAGTGGAATCTCTTCATTTACCCGTTCCCCTAAGGCTTCGACGTTGTACATGGCCATTCGCCGAGCTTCCCTCAAAAGCCCTTTAGATAGGTAGGCCCGGCCACTTTCTTCGTGCCTTGGAATTTCTATCTGGTATCCCAAACCGGCCAACAGCTTCAAAGCCTTTACGCCTGTCTCAACGTCATTGAAGTTGGTAAATTCATCATTAAAAAAATAAACCTTACCCTTTAAACCAGTCCTTTTTGCCTGCTCATTTAGGGTCTTTTGATTTTGCCTAAACCAAGTACGCAAGGTATACCTATGCAAAAGAGGAAGAGAACGATCTATGGCAACCCCCAGTAAGCGCTTTAGCATGCGACTAGGGAGCTTTTGCCCTAGCATAAAATTGGTCAAACCTGGAACGAGGGCCCCCAAGGCATTCAGCTTGCCAATATTGGCGATGGCCTTGGCCCGCAATGGAACACCATACTTTTGATGGTACTGATGCAAAA
Organism: uncultured Bacteroidia bacterium; assembly: GCA_964521065.1. GTDB lineage: Bacteria > Bacteroidota > Bacteroidia > J057 > J057 > CAYVAP01. Next base: position 4,538 of record CAZFPQ010000229.1, read on the forward strand.
ACTCCGTTTTGAGTAGAGCCACGTTGACATTAGAAGGGCATTCTGATGCACAGCCTTTGCAGGAAAGACAAAGATCCATGACCTCATAGATATCTGGATGGGCGAAAGGATTCTCGTCTTCGCTTCGAGTTAGGATTTCACGTAAGATGTTGGCTCGAGCTCGAGTAGTATCCTTTTCGGCTCTGGTAGCCATGTAACTAGGGCACATGGTGCCGCCAGACAGATGGGACTTGCGACAGTCGCCAGAGCCGTTGCACTTTTCGGCGGCCCTAAGGATGCCATCGGTATCACTGAAATCTAATAAGGTATCAAATTGCTGTTCGGGCTGATCTTCTTCATAGCGCAAAGAAGTATTCATCGGCGGGGCATCTACGATTTTGCCTGGATTGAACATATTTTGAGGGTCCCAAGCCTGTTTGAGTTGCTTGATGAGGGCATAGTTTTTCTCCCCGATCATCAGAGGAATAAATTCTGCCCGCACACGCCCATCGCCATGCTCTCCCGAAAGAGACCCCTGGTATTTTTTGACCAAACGGGCTGACTTCTCTCCAATGTCATGAAAAAGTTGGCGATCCTTTTTCTGCTTCAGGTTCAAGATCGGCCTCAAATGAAGCTCACCGGCCCCAGCGTGGGCGTAATAAACCGCTTGCTGGCCAAATTCCTGCATCATGTGATCAAACTCCCGAATATAGGCAGGCAAGTCTGGCAGATCTACCGCCGTATCTTCCACTACAGCTACTGGCTTGGCGTCACCTTCTACATTGGATAGCAGTCCCAGCCCTGCAGCCCTCAATCCCCAGACTCGTTTAATCACAGGGCCTTTTACTCTGGGATAAGCGTAGCCTAAGCCAGCCGCCTCTAGATCTGATTGGATGGCTTGAAGTTGCTGCTCAACTTCTTCTTCATCCTTTCCTCCTGCCTCGATGATCAAAACCGCCTCCGGATCTCCTTCAAGAAAGAAACGATCCTGCTGATACATCCGGTTCCCTTTGGTACAGTCCATGATGATTTTGTCCATCAACTCTACTGCCCGTGGGCGATGCTTCATCGCAATAAGGGTTCCCCTGAGTGAATCATCGAGGGAGGTAAAGTGGGGACATATCAATCCGATATGGCTAGGGGGAGCATCATCTACGTGGATTTTTATTTCCGTAAGGATGGCCAAAGTTCCTTCAGACCCTGCCAGGAGTTTACAAAAATTGAATGGCTCGGATCCCCCAAAAGGCTGCATATTTAGCAGCACATCAACGGCGTAGCCTGTATTGCGTCGATGGATCTGGGCCTTGGGGAACTGGGCTCGAATCTCCTCAGCCACTTCGGGCTTAGATAAACTTTCCCAAACATGTTGATACAACTTCCCTTCCAAGTCTTGTTGCTCTCGCTTGGCGTGAAACTCTTCAACGGAAAGCTCTTGGAAAGTCACGACAGAACCATCACTCAAGATGGCTTCTACCTCCATGACGTGATCACGGGTGGTGCCATACACAATGGAATAAGAGCCCGATGAATTGTTGCCGACCATGCCGCCAATCATGGCCCGGTTGGCGGTAGAAGTATTGGGGCCAAAGAAGCGTCCATGTGGTTTCAAAAAATGATTCAAATCATCCCGAATTACCCCAGGCTGGACCTTTACCCAGTGTTCTTCCGCATTCAATTCCAGGATCTCGGTCATGTATTTAGAGGTATCTACCACAATACCCGCCCCCACACACTGGCCTGCCAGCGATGTCCCTGCCGCACGTGGGATCAGGCTAAGTCCTTCGCTTTTTGCAAACATGACCAATTGGCGGATATCATCTTTATGCTTCGGGAGAGCCACGGCCAAGGGCAACTCTCTGTATACCGACGCATCGGTCGCATAGAGGACCCTCATGAGATCGCTATGGTGCAACTCCCCATCTAGGGATGCTTGAAGGATGGATAGCTTTGAAGTCAAATTGGAGTGATTGGACATGCGGTGAATCAGATGAGAAGGGGCTTGAATCAAAGTTAGTAAATCATCCTAAAAGGGAAGATTTTAAGCAAGGCTTCTCGGATAATTTGTCTTATTATTAGGCGACATCCACCTTATCTCCCCTTATGAAGACTTGTTTGTTGGCCGGTGCTACCGGGCTCACGGGAAAACATCTTTGGCCTTTATTGGCTGAGTCTGAAACCTATGAAGCTGTACATTTACTTTTACGAAGATCCTTGGATCAAACTCCGTCTAAGGTTCAGCAGCACCTGATTGATTTTGACCAGTTGGATCAATGGCAAGGACTATCCCAGGTAGACCACGTGTACTGTACGCTGGGCACTACCCAGGCCAAAGCTGGTAGCAAGGAAGCTTTTCGCAAAGTAGACCATGATTACATCGTAGGAATGGCCAGCTTGGCTAAGCGGCTTGGAGCTAGCTGCTTCACCTTTATCTCGTCAATTGGGGCGGATGCCGATAGCTGGTACTCATTTTACTTAAAGGTAAAAGGCCAAACCGAAACAGACATAGAGGCCTTGAAACTACCAGCTACCTTTGCCCTCCGTCCTTCCTTGCTCCTAGGGCCACGGGGGGAGCATCGTCCTGCCGAGGCATTTGGGGAAAAACTGTTCAATACCCTCGCTCCCCTGATGATTGGTCCACTAGAGAACTATCGGGCCGTCCATGTCGCCACTGTTGCCCAGGCCATGCTTGCTTTGACCCAGGCAAACCAGGGTAAAGGCTTCCGAGTGGTGGAATCCTCTGAGATTGCCAAGTACCAGGGCTAGAATCTTTTGATTACCTTTGTCGCGCAATCAAACACCGCTTTATGCCCAGAATTCTTGTCAGCAACGACGATGGTATTCACGCCCCTGGCATCTTGGCTCTGATCCAGGTCGCTCAGGAGTTTGGAGATGTAACCGTGGTCGCCCCCAATAGCCCTCAAAGCGGCATGGGCCACGCCATCAGCGTGGGAAAACCCATTCGCATCTACGAAGAAGAACTTACAGAAGCCCACTTGCGCGGCTTTGCTGTGTCTGGCACCCCCGCCGACTGTGTCAAACTGGCTACCGGGGTGATCATGCAAGAGAAGCCTGATCTCATCATTTCTGGGATCAATCATGGGTATAATTCCTCTGTGAGCAGCATTTATTCGGGCACCTTGTCTGCGGCCCGGGAAGGCTCTCTCCAAGGCTACCCTTCTATTGGATTTTCCCTGGGGAATTACCAACACGAAGCCGACATGAGCACTGCTCAGGCAGTAGCACGAAGCGTGATTGCTCAGGCATTAAGCCAAGGATTGCCAGGAACCAAGCTCCTCAATGTCAATGTTCCAGACGTCACCCTCGATGAGCTCAAAGGCATCAAAATGGTCCGCCAAGCCATGGGGCGCTGGATAGAAGAGTTTGACGAGCGCACCGATCCCTACGGTCGAAAGTACTACTGGTTGGTGGGCAACTTTGCTTTGATGGATGAAGGAAAAGATACCGACATCCACGTGCTACGGGAAGGCTATGCCTCTGTCACCCCAATGTCCAATGACCTCACCAGTGCGACAGACCTTGCCGCTATTTCTGATTGGGACCTGAAGGTATAACCATTTCACATGAAGCTATACCTCATCAGTGGCGAAGATTCAGGCGACATGCACGGAGCTAACCTGGTGAAGGCCTTGAAAAGTAAACTCCCTGATCTGCAACTCCGAGGGATAGGGGGAGATCGGCTGATTGGAGAGGGGTTGATTCACGTTGCCCACGTGAAAGACATCAATTTCATGGGGTTCACGGAGGTCATCAAGCACTTGGGAACCATCCGACGCCTATTTAAGACTGTGAAGCAGGATATCATGACCTGGCGGCCAGACGCGGTGGTATTGATTGACTACCCAGGCTTCAATCTGCGCATGGCTCCCTTCATCAAAAACCTAGGCATACCGGTGATCTTCTATATTTCACCTCAGGTTTGGGCATGGAAAAAAGGGCGGGTTAAAAAAATCAAACGTTTCGTGGACCGCATGCTGGTCATCCTGCCTTTTGAAGTTGATTTTTACAAGGGAGAGGGCATGGAGGTAGATTTCGTTGGACATCCTTTGCTCGACGAGCTAAAGGAAATAGCCCCCCAACCTACCCAGCCTCCAACCATTGCCCTATTGCCTGGTAGCCGTAAACAGGAGATTCAGCGTGTACTGCCCACTCTGCTGGAATTACCTGCAAGATTTCCTAATTATCGATTTGTGATCGGCGGGGCCCCTTCTCAAACCGAAGAGTTTTACCGTGCACTTATTCCTGTTCAAAGCAGGGTAGAATTGGCCATGAACCAAACCCATCAGTTGCTTCAGCAGGCAGACTTCGCCGTGGTCAGTTCGGGTACCGCTACCCTCGAAACCGCCCTCTTCAAGGTCCCTGAAGTGGTGGTATACCGAGGATCTGCGATATCCTTTTGGCTAGCCAAGCGCTTGGTAAAAGTCCCCTTCATCAGTTTGGTCAACCTGATCATGGGAGAGGCTCTGGTAGAGGAGCTCTTACAAGAGGAATGCAACCCCAATCGCATCACAGAAGCGCTCAAACGATTGATGGATGCTGAAGGGAAGGCACGAGTTAAAGAAGGCTATCAGTCTTTGAGGGAAAAATTAGGCAGTGAGGGGGCTTCAGAAAAAGCGGCAGAGATTGTTGCTTCCTTTCAGAAAAAGCAGTCCATCTAATATTTTCATTTTTTTTCTGACGTAGGTAGGTGTTTCGTTTTCAGCACGGTCTTTAGTCCAAAGGCCGGCTTTTCATTTGTCACATCTTTAACCACCCTACCCATGAAGTACCTCATTTCATGCCTGATCCTGGTATGCCTTCTGTTTAGCGCTTGTAAAGACGACCCCATTGAGGAAGAAGAAAACAATGCCGTATTGTCCAGCGCATTCGAAGAATTTGATTCCGAGAATGTTTTCATCTACGCAGATGGTTCTCAAGTGGTCATTGAGACCAATGGCTTACCCAACCATACCTCTCCTTACTGGTCTCCTTCTCACGAATTACACATTGATCCCATCGTTACCACGGAACAAGATATGGCGCCTGGTTTCATCGATAATTTTACTGGGAGTTTCACGCTCAGGGTGGATGCAGAACCGGACTTAGCCAACCATAGTTCCACCACGGGACTGGGTCCTATAGGCATTGCTGTCAGCGGTTCTGTCATCTACAATGATCAAGAAGGTCCCAATGTCCCTCTGGACAATGCCTCGGTAAGCCTAGACTACAATGGTGCGCACACGGGCCCTCAGAGCTACCATTATCACCTTGAGCCCAAAGCTTGGTCAGATGATGACCATGAGCTAATCGGCATTATGTCTGATGGCTTTTTCCTCTATGGGCGAAAGTGTTTTGAATCCCAAGACTACCCGACCGACCTCGATGAATCGGGGGGACACGTTGGCATGACCCAACACAGCGATGAAGCTCATTATCATTACCACATCCAGAATGAGCTATACCTAAACCAATACTACATCCTTTTCCCCGGCGATTTCCAGGGCACTCCCAATGGCATAAACTAGAGAGGCGAGAGGCGAGAGGCGAGAGGCGAGAGGCGAGAGGCGAGAGGCGAGAGGCGAGATAAAGCTTAAACCAATTGACATGATTTCTCTAGCACAAGTGATAAAAGGGATGGGATTTTTGATGCTGATGTGGCTGGGAGTAGAAGTTCCCGAGCCTGCGCTTCCCAGAGTTTCTGAAATCATCCTTGAAACATGGGTTGAAAGAGAAGCCTTGACCTTTGTTCCTGCTAGTGGCGAAGCCTATTTCCAAGGGATTCCTTTCACAGGGGTGGCCTATCGCTGCTATGCCAACGAGCAACTAGCGGAGTCGATGAAGTTCGTTGAGGGAAAGCGACAGGGGCCCACCACGCGATGGTACCCTTCCGGTCAGATCAACCATCAAGCTACTTATCAGAAAAATCAGCTAGAAGGCCAGGCTTGTTCTTGGTGGGAGACTGGCCAAATCCGCAGCGAAGCCCATTACCGGTCTGGGCAGCTCCATGGAACACTCAAGCAGTGGTACCGCAGTGGGGCTCCCTTTAAGGAACTACAATATTCACATGGCCAGGAATCAGGGCTACAAAAGGCTTGGCGAGAAAATGGCAAGCTATATGCCAATTACGAAGTCCGCAATGGACGAACCTATGGATTAAGACGTGCAAACCTATGTTATCAACTCAACGATGAACAAGTTCAATTTTCCACTCCTTAGCATAATTGGAATCACTTTGGTGGCTATGCACACTCCAAGCTGCCTTTCACCCAAACAAGAGAGTGAATTAGGCTTACCCTACTATCAAGAGGCCAGTTTCACTCCGCATTGGTTTAGCAGCTCGATGGAAATCCCCTCAAATTTTCACCGGGTGGCTGATTTCCAACTCACCAACCAGGAAGGAAAAATCATCCGGCGAGCTGACCTAGCTGGCAAAGTTTACGTAGTAGATTTCTTTTTCACCATTTGCCCAGGAATTTGCCCTAAGATGACCCATAATATGGCCTTGGTTCAGGCTGCTTTTGCGGATGATGAATCGGTGAAGCTCTTGTCTCATACCGTGATGCCTGATTACGATCAAGTAGAGATACTGGCCGCTTACGCTCAAGAAAAGGGGGTTAAGGCCAATCAATGGCATCTTCTGACCGGCAGTCGTGAGACTTTGTACCAATTAGGCCGACAGACTTATTTCATTGAGGAGGATCAAGGTCTTGATAAAACCGAAGCCGACTTTCTCCACACCGAAAACTTTGTCTTGGTAGATCAGCAGGGGTATTTAAGAGGGATTTACAACGGGCTTAATCGTGCCTCGGTTCAGCAATTGATCCAAGACATCAAGCTACTGAAGCAAGAAAGCGCAATATAGAGCCCCTCACCCATGGCGGACAACTTAGCTAGACTTTGGCCAATATGCTGGTCATAATCCATAGTGATGTCGCCTGCCACGGGCCTTACTTTTTTCAAAAAAGGTACTGTGATAAAAAACTTGGGCATTCCAGGCCAGACCACTCGGCCGCCCCTGTCCACCGAATGCAACCCAAACGCTAGATTTTTTGGGTTCTGATAAGCAGATTTTTGAGGAATAACCGACTATTTCGAGAAAATCGGCGCAGCCAGACTCCTACCTAGGCGCCTTAATCCCAATTACTCGTGCCAAGACAAGTTTAGACCGTAAACTCAACATCCAAACAGCCTCTTATAAGCCTAAGCCCAACATCAACTGG
>CAZFPQ010000230.1:0-11695 GCA_964521065.1 uncultured Bacteroidia bacterium
GACAGCCTATGCCGTCGCTATATCTTTTCACAAATCGATCTTTGCCAGACTATAAATACTACTTGGACAGAGGAAATCGAAGTATGGTCTTCGGAACTATGTTTATAAGCATGAACAATTGACAGCGGCACATACTCCGCACTCCGACTGCCGCTTTTCGTATGTCCGCTTGCTGAAAAAGATTGAGGGTATGAGGGAATAACAGGTTTTACCTTTTCCTCATACCCTCATACTGGGTCAGACCGCTTCTTTTTGTTCTTCTAGGGGTACTAGTACTGGTGGATCTTGATGCCCCAATTGGTAAAGCATCTGGGTATGGTACTTCAGTGCGGCGCCCAAGGTAGGCACTGAGTTGTAAGGTACCCCAAATTCTTCCGCTGTTTGCTTCACGATGGGAGCTATTTTGGGATAGTGGATGTGACAAATGTTAGGGAAGAGGTGGTGCTCAACCTGATAATTAAGCCCTCCTACATACCAATTCAAGATAATATTGTCAGGAGCAAAGTTGTTGGTGGTACGTAGCTGATGGTCGGCAAATTGATAAGCAAGCTGGTTCTCATCATTGGCTTGGGGAAACTCTGTGCTGGGCATCACGTGGGCCAATTGGAAGATACTGCCCATAACCACACCTGCAATAAAGTGCATGAAGAGAAAACCTACGATGGTCAACCAAACTGGTACGTCCACAAAAATCAAAGGAATGACAAAAGCGTAGGCCCAATACAAGATTTTGATGCCAATGGTTTTTCCGATGAGAAAAGGGAAATCTTTGGCTTGACGTCCCAAAAGTCCACGGGATTTGAAGCTGAAAAGTTGGCGAAAGTCTTTGATGGTTACCCAAGCAAAAGTCATCAAGCCATAGAAGAACCAAGCGTAGAGGTGTTGGAAGCGATGGGCCTCGTAGCGCTTCTCGTGTGGACAGAAACGCAAGAAGGGTGGGGGAGCGATGTCCTCGTCATGGCCTTCTACGTTGGTGAATGAGTGGTGTAGCTTGTTGTGCTGAATTTTCCAGTTCAAAGCCAAGCCGCCAACTACGTTGATGATATAACCAACCCAACGATTGACCGTGGGGTTTTTGCTGTAAGAACCGTGGTTTGCATCGTGCATGACACCCATCCCGATGCCAGCGACGCCAAAACCCATGACGGTCCAGCAAGCAAATACAGCCCAAGGGCTTGAGATAATACCTGAAACCATCAGTCCATACGGAACGAAATACATCGCCGTCATGAGGAAGGTTTTCAAATACATCCGGTAGTCACCATATATTTCAATGCCATTTTCTTTAAAATACTGGCCAACATTTTTTCTCAAGCTATGGAGGAGTTCGTCACGCTGATGACGTGGAAAAGATACAGGACGATAGGACATGGAATATTTTTTAAGAGAAAAGGAATAGCGTTTAATCCAGGTTTATCCTGAGAAATGAGGATAGGCGTAGGTCGACCAAACTACATTAGCATATTTTGATAACCTAATTTTTCCATTCAATTTTTGGCCTTAAAAGGGTATGTTTGCTGTCAATACTTTGATTTAATTACATGTTTTATTGCAAATTTTGTATAAATACCGTCTTGGGACAGGGGGAATCTCAAGGAATTGTGGTCTGTAATCAGGATTTGGTAGAATAAAGCGTAGATTTATCTGTCAGACCTAGTTGATAAAATCCAGTTATGAACGAAATTGGGCGCCGAGAATTCATCATCAAAGCAGGCATCATGAGCAGCATCATCGCCACTACTGGAGGCTGTGGCCTCCCTTCCACAGAGCCTTCTGCCTCTACCCTTGCTGGGGTAAAGCTGGGTTCTATCCGATCGGGAGAAGATGTTTTTGCTTACATCAAACGGCAGAGAGGCAAGTGGGATTTGGATTTGTATCGGCAACTCATAGGGGCCGCCAATGAGTTCAAAGAGGGCGATCTGACCCTGGGGGTTGCAGCTACAGATGAGAAAACCAGGCAGAGCGCTCGGAAGCTTTTGGCTGCTACCAGGCTTGGAGAACTGGAGCGCTACAGCTTATTCGAAGATGAGCAAGATCGGTTTGTCCGAGAAGGAGTAGATACAGAAGTTCAATCCCAGTTGTCAGGCTGGACCATGGGCGAACTAAAGGATTTCGTATTGAACAAGCCCGCAGATGAGATTCAGGCCATTATGCCGGGACTTTCATCAGACATCATTGGCTGTTTGGTCAAGCTGATGAGCAATGATGAACTCATAGCGGTGGGGCAAAAGGTGTTTAACCCCTTGCCTGGCAGCAAGATTGGCAGCAAGGGCTACCTCAGCGCTAGAATCCAGCCCAATTCCCCTACCGATGACTTAGATGACATTACTTGGCAGGTGTTTGACGCCTGGTCCTATGCTGTCGGAGACTTGGTCTTAGGCACCAATCCGGTTTCAAGCGAACCCCAGTCGGTAGCCGCTATCGAAGCGGCCTTATTGGACATTTTACAGGCCTTTGACCTGGAGGACGTGCTGCCTAATTGTGTATTGGCACACATTGATATCCAAGCTGAGGTGGAGGCGATGCAGCCCGGTAGTACCGGTATTTGGTTTCAGAGCTTGGCCGGTACCGTAAATGCCAATCGGACATTTGACGTAAGTCTGGAAAAAATGAAAGGCTACGTAGCACAGCGCCAGGGTCGCTACGGGTTATATGCTGAGACGGGGCAAGGAGCTGATTTCACCAATGGACATGGCGAAGGATTTGACATGGTGGTGCATGAAGCCCGTAAATACGGCCTGGTTCGTCGACTCAAGCAGATGATGCCACCTAAGACCTGGGTACACCTCAATGACGTGGCGGGTTTCATCGGCCCCGAAGTTTTCAAAAGCAAGGAGCAATTGGTGCGCTGCTGTCTCGAAGATACGGTGATGGGCAAGCTACATGGTTTGTGCATAGGGTTAGATATCTGCTCTACCCTGCACATGGATGTGTCCTTGGATGACCTAGATTGGTGTATTGACCAAGTGATGCCTGCCAATCCCGCATACCTGATGGCCCTGCCCACCAAGAACGATCCCATGCTCAGCTACTTGACCACCTCATTTGCAGACCACGTCCGCATTAGGGAGCAGTTTGGCTATCGAATCAATGATGCCATGTGGGCGTTTTTCCAGAAAATAGGCGTGCTAGACGCAAAAGGGTATCCTACTACGCACTTTGGCGACCCTATTTGGGTTTATCTTCAATTTATGCGCGCCAAGGGTGATCAGCGTACGAATGAGCAGATCTATGAGGAAGGGAAAAGCAAAATTGCCGCGATTCGCGCACGAGGGGTTGCCATAGCAGAGGGGCATGGGGAAGAGATTTGGAACCTGCGTCCCGACCTGGACCAGGAGGTCCGCCGATTGTATGCAGATGCCAAAGAAAGTATCTGGACCGAGATGCCCAAGGATTTCTCAAACCAAATTACGGGGGCCTTGGCCTTAAAGACCCAGTCGGTAGATCGTGTAGATTACGTCTACCATCCTGAATCAGGCGAATCCTTAGGGGTTGAGGCGGGGACTTCACTTCGGAAACTGAAAAAAAGCTGGGCTGGGGAAGCTCCAGACTTGCAACTGGTGATTTCCGACGGCCTAAACGCACGAGCCATCATGGATGAGGGACACCTTTCTCCCTACCTTCAAGCATTAAGTGAGGTATTGGGGGAGAGCTTTTCTCTTTCACCAACTCCTCTGTTGATTACCTATGGGCGGGTGCGAGCAGGCTACGCCTGTGGCGAGCAATTGTTTGCTGAATCCACCTCTCCCAACCGTAAGCATGGCATCATTCACCTCATCGGTGAACGGCCCGGTACGGGACACCACAATTACTCGGTTTACCTGACCGTAGCAGAGTCTCAAACTTGGCAAGAGGTCGGCAAAGTTGACCACAACATCACCCGGGTAATCTCAGGAATTTCTGACACAGCTTTGTCTCCCCAGAGGGCCGCACAAGAAACAAGCGCGATACTCATATCCATGATGGAGGGAAGCTCCATGTAAGGCGTTTAATGGGAGGTATATTTATTCATTAAGCACTTGGACAGAATCATCGAGATATAGCCTAAGAGGCTATGGCTACAAGGAAGATTGATCGCCGCCCCATACCCCGTAATTCCGTACCTCGATTGCCGTTTGTCTTAAGTGTAATCGCGGTGTGTGAGAACGCCGTGTCGTGTGCCTTAGTTTATGGATGCATCTACTGGCTTGGCTAGGGTTCATGCCTACTAGCTGGGTTAGATTTTCCTTCTCCAATACTGGTTCGGATTGGTCCTCTTTTGCCCTGGTCCGAGTTTGCAATCCAGAACGGATGCTCGAAGCGCAGCTTTAAAAGAAGCTGGGTGAGTCCCTGTTTGTTTATTCCTGTCCTTCGAATATTGCGGTTTTTCGACATGGGAATTTCGTGGGGTTTTAGCCTTTTTTTACCCCATTCTACTGTATTGTTGGGAGGGCTGACGGGGAGATTTTTTCCAAACCTTGCCATGTTTATCAAAAAAAAGTAGTCAATGATCTAAAAAACGAACCCCCTCCAGACGCTCAAAAGGGCGTTTTTGAGTAGATGGAACAATAGTCCAAGCATTTGGAACAATAGTCCATCTCCTTGATCAGAGATCTTAGGACCTTGGAGCATCGATCATTTAACGAATTCCTAACCTATGATCTTAAAAAGCAGCATTTCATTTCTGGCCATGTCCTTACTAGGCTTTTTTCTCTTCGCTCAAGGGAGCATGAGGATCAGTTCTGGTACGCAGATGGTCACTAGTGGCAAACCCTACATCGTGTTGAACAACATGTCTTGGGACAATGACGGGACCTTCGTTCCCGACAGCAGCACTGTGCGATTTGCAGGGACACAGTCTGATTCCATCACGGGAAGCAGTAGTACTCAGTTCTTCGCAGTGAGCTTGGACAAAGCAAATGACAGCCTTATTCTCCAGCAAAATATCGGGGTGGAGGACACCTTCTATTTTGTGGCCGGCCAACTCTTTTTGAACGCCAACGACTTAGACTTAGGTGCAAAAAATGGCAGCCTCAAAGGAGAGACAGAAACCAATCGCGCCGTGGGATCTAACGGTGGCGAGATCATCAAAGTGGAAGTACTCAACGCTCCTAGTGGAGTCAACCCTGGCAACCTAGGAGCGACTTTTACTTCTAGCCAAAACATGGATTCCACCACCATTAGAAGGGGGCACCAAGTGGTCGCCCTACCTGGAGGAGGAAGCTCCATTGAGCGCTATTATGAAGTATCTCCTAAGAACAATGGAAGCTTAGGTGCCACGGTTCAGTTGGCATACTTGGATGCGGAGCTTAACAGTCTTTCAGAGGCAGATCTTGAGCCTTACGAGTACGCCAATCCCAACTGGATCAACTTTGAGCCTACTTCTGCTAATCCCGGCCCCAATACAGTTATCTTTTCTCGTGACTCTTTGCTAGACCTGACCTTGGGTGAAGGAGCCCTCAAGCTGGCTGCAAAAGTGTTTTTGAAAGGGAATTATTCTACTGGTACAGGAATGATGACCGACAATTTGCGTCAAAACAACTTAATTCCTACCACCGAGCCCTACCTAGGATTAGGCTACACCATGGTAGGAAGTGGAGGAGAAACCATCGATCCTTCTGTTCTGAATGTGACTGGAGCAGACGCGATTGTAGACTGGATTCTTGTAGAGCTGAGATCCAAGAACGATAGTTCAGTCATCGTACGGACGCAATCTGCCTTGCTTCAGGCTGATGGGGATATCGTAGACCTTGATGGGAAGTCAGATCTCAATTTTGGTAACCTGACGCCAGACGAATACTTCTTGATGATCAAGCACCGCAACCACCTAGGAATTAGAACTCCTAGCGCGATGAGTTTGGCTAGAATTAGTACTCCTCAAGATTTTACTTCCTCGCTTGCGATGGTTTGGGATAAGGATGGGATCATCAATGATGCCATGGATGACTTAGTTTCCAACGGTACGGTTTATGGCTTGCATTCAGGTAACCCTAATGGTGACTTCAACCTCAATGTGCTAGACTTTTTCAATACCCGTACCAACATCACTCCTATCCAATCTGGGGTTTACTCTGCGGGTGATATCAACTTAGACGGAAACCTGAATGTCTTCGACTTCTTTTTAGTAAGAACTCAGATTACCCCCATCAAAAATGCGCACTTGCACAATTAGTTCGCACTCCGGTTTACTCATCCTTTAATTCTATCATCAAAATGAAAAAGCGCATATTCTTTTTTATACTTTCAATAGCTCTTGCCACTATTAGTTGGGCACAAAACCTTGAGTTTTCTTACGTAGTTGTCAATAATGGCGCTACTACTGATATCAATGTATCGGTACAGAGTGTGTCTGGAACCGAAAACTTGGCTGCCTTCACCATGGTATTTTACTATGATAATAGTCAGTCTAGCTTGGCTTCAACCAATCCCATAGACGTAAGTTCACTACCCTGGGGAGCATTTGATATTTTCGCAACTCCCTTCCAAACACGTAACAATTCAAGTATTCCTACTGGACACAATGGCTATATAGAAGTTAATATCTCTGATTTGACAGGAGCAGGCTCCGATTTTGGTCCTATCTCTACTCCGGTACTTTCAGTTACTTTTGATAACGTTGGGGGAGGCAGTGATTTTTACATGGCGAGTGCCGTAGAACACAATCTGGGTCTAATTTACGTAAGTCTGGGTCCAGTTGGAGGTGGTTTCCCTATTGTTGTCAACCAAGGAGGTGCATTCCCTGTCGAATGGCTAGACTTCGACGCCACTCCCGACCGGGGTCAAGTTTTGACCAAGTGGAGCACCGCCACTGAAATCAACAATGATTACTTCGTGGTAGAGCGTAGCCAAGATGGCGAGCACTTCGAAGCCTTTGCGGAAGTACCAGCCGCTGGCAACAGCAGTGAGACCCAAACCTACCAAACTTGGGACGCCAGTCCTTACATGGGACGCTCTCTCTATCGTGTTAAGCAGGTGGACCTAGACGGTTCTTTCAGCTATACCCATCAAGTAGAGGTTTTTTTCGGCGCTGACCTCAGCATGGTGATTTACCCCAATCCCGCTGAGGATCAGGCATGGCTAGACCTAGAATGGAAAGAGCGGGGGACCTTGCACCTAGAAATTTTAGACGGACAAGGAAGAGTGGTCCAAACCCAGGACCGAATGCTCGAGCCCGGCATGCAACACATTCCGATTGACGCAGAGCGTCTACCCGAAGGATTCTACACCGTGAAGGCCCAAATGCCTAACCAAACGGCTTCCCTTCGCCTAATTGTAAAATAAGTCCGCCCTAGCCGGCCTTAGATAGAAAAATAAGTCTAATGTGCTGCTTTTTTCAGTACCCTGCAGAGTCTTCTGTGGGGTACTTTCTATTTAAGCAGGAGGTCAAAAGAAAAGCGGTAATCGGGGTAGGGGAGTACGGGGTATGTGGCTGTATTCATTCATCCTTATATCCGTACCCCCGTACCCCCGTACCCCCGTACCCCCGTACCCCCGTACCCCCGTACCTCGATTTCTTCTGTCCAAGTACTTAGCTTGATGAATCCAGACTGGAAAAATGAAAAGAAGGGATCATCGTCCGTCAATTTTGCAGGATGTAAAAATGTGGTTTTTAGCTTGGCGCTAAATCCTTAGTTTTAGAGTAAGACCTATGCTTCCATGTCCACGCCTGATTTGACCCAGCACCTGCAAAGACTTGCCGACGGTGACCAAAGTGCCGCCGGTGAACTGATGCCCTTGGTGTATGAGCACCTGAAAAACTTGGCGCGCAACATCCGGCGAGAGCGCGGCGCCTATCATACCTTGAATACAACGGCCTTGGTACATGAGGCTTACCTCAAGTTGGTTAGGCAGGAAAACTACGAAAACCGACTACACTTTTTTCGAGTAGCGGCCAAAGCCATGCGACAGGTAGTTTATTCATTTGCCGAGCAAAAAAACACCAATAAGCGAGGAGGAAAAGCACCACACCGAGACTTGGCTGGATTGGAGCTGGCGATGTCCGAAACCCGCCTGGAGGACCTTTTGAGCATTGAGCAAGCATTAGAAGGTTTAGAAGAGGCAAACCCAAGACTGGTGGAGGTGGTTGAATGCCGATTCTTTGCCGGACTATCGGTGGAGGAGACCGCTGAGGTACTACACCTATCCACGGCCACGGTCAAGCGAGATTGGAAACTGGCCAAGGCATGGCTGCAGGGATTTCTTCGCTCGGACTGAGCTTTTCTTTTTAAGC
Source organism: uncultured Bacteroidia bacterium (assembly GCA_964521065.1). GTDB lineage: Bacteria > Bacteroidota > Bacteroidia > J057 > J057 > CAYVAP01. The sequence continues at coordinate 8,210 of CAZFPQ010000230.1, forward strand.
CAAAAACATGGACAAAGCGAGCTGGCAACGTATCGAAACCCTATTTGATCAGGCCTCCCAATTGCCCCCACCGGAGCGCGAATCCTTCTTGAAGAATTCAACAGGAGGAGATACCCAAGTTTATGAAGCCGTTGTTCATCTGCTGGAACAAGCAGAGTTAACGGGGGGCTTTTTTAGCGAACTGGGAGCTGAACTGCAATCCAGTTGGAGAGAGGGTGAAGGTGCTCCTCTCCAGGCGGGCGACCGCTTAGGGCCATATGAGGTAAAAGAGGAAATAGGCCGCGGGGGCATGGCGGTGGTTTACCTGGCCCAAAGGATGGATGGTGCCTACCAAGAGCAGGTAGCCATCAAGGTGCTCAAGAAAGGCTTGGATACTGAGGCCATCCTCAATCGGTTCCGGCATGAGCAACAGCTGTTGGTAGACTTGAGACACCCCCACATCGCCAATTTGCTGGATGGAGGAGAAACGGCAAGTGGTCAGCCTTACCTGGTGATGGAATACATTGAAGGAAGGGCATTGACTCAGTACCTGGAGGCAGTAAATCCGACTCAAGCCGACCGGCTTAAGCTCTTTTTACAGATTGCAACCGCAGTCCAGCACGCCCATCAGCAGTTGGTGGTGCATCGCGATCTCAAGCCAAGTAACATCCTGGTTGACCAAGCCGGCCAAGTAAAATTGTTGGACTTTGGTATTGCCAAATTGCTGACCCATCATCCTTCCGCTCACCAAATCCAAACTCAGGTGGAGCAGCGAGTGCTGACTCCACGTTATGCAGCCCCTGAACAAAAAGCAGGAGGACGTATCTCCACCGCCACGGATGTATATCAGCTTGGCCTCATTCTAGGTGAAATGCTGCAAGATCCTCAGGGCGAAAAAGCGGAAGCTGCATCAGGCAAGATTCCCAAGGACCTTGCTGCGATTATTGGACTGGCATGCCGGGAAGAGCCTGAGCGCCGCTATCCCGGTGCGGGGGATATGAAGCTAGACGTAGAAAATTTCCTAAGCGATCGCCCTGTGAAAGCTAGGCCAGAAAGCTGGGGATATTTGGCCCAGAAATTCATCCAAAGAAACCGGCTATTGGTCAGTGCAGGGGTATTGCTGCTCCTAACCCTGAGTACTGGGATCGTGACTACCTCTTGGCAGGCCCGGCGAGCGGCCCAGGCTTTGAAGGAGGAGACCGAACAGCGCAAGAAAGCAGAGGCGGTTAGCAGTTACCTAAAATTCCTTTTTTCAGAGATTGACCCCTTTCAAAACAAGGATTCTGTATCCCTCAAGGAGTTAAGTATGCTGGAATTTGTGGACCTTAGTCGGGACCGCACCCTCGCCGATGAGGAACAAGATCTGGCCTTGAAAATAGAAGTACTTGACGTCATTGCAGAGCTGTATTTTCATCTAGGAGAAAAGGCAGAGAGCTATGAGCTTTTTTCTACCAATTTAACTTTGAGCGGCAAACTCCCTGATAAAAACGAGAAGAGCTATGTAAGCAGAATTCAACGTATGGCTAGCAGTGCCATGGAGCTGGGAAAGTATCAAGAAGCTGATTCTCTGTTTCAACTGGCGATCAAACATGGCAGGGAAGCCTATGGCAGCATCTCCAATCGCTTGGCAATTATCTATAATGACTATTCAGTGATGAAGGCGTACCTGAGGCAATACCCCGAGGCAGATAGTTTATTGGAGCTAGCGTTAGGCATTTTATCCCAGGTTGATGCAGATAGCCTGGACGTCACCAACTATGCCCAAACCCTGCTCAATCATAGTGATAACAAGCGCTTACGCGGTGACAAGGAAGGCGCCCGTCAACGAGCTTTGGAAGCGGTAAGCCGATTGAAAGCCGGAGGCTTTGCAAGCAGTGTGTACATGGCCCAGGCCTGCAACATCCTTTCTAAGATCATGCTAGACATGGATAGCCTCGATCAAGCCACCGGATATATCCGAAAGGCGAGATCTGGATTCTTATATCATTTAGGTCCCAACTCTCACTACACCGCCCTTACCTATGCTTTTGAGGGAGTGGTCAAGTATAAGCAGGGAGACTTTCGAGGACAAATTGCCCTGCTCGATTCAAGCAAGGCCATCTTTGCGAATCAATTTGGAACCGAGACCATGGCTTATCAAAGCATGTGGCTGGACCAGGCCAAGGGCTACTACAAGTTGGGTAAGTATGACTCTGCCCGTAGCATAGCAGGGCAGGTTCGGCCATTTTTTGAAGCAAATGGGGTTGACTCTAAAGTCAGACAAATCGAAGAATTATTGGCTCAGATAGAGGACTAATTCCTCTGACCAGGAGGGGTTATTCTTTTATAACGCTACAGATATACGACTAGGTGGCTTCATCAGGGAGCTACGCATCTACAGCTTTTACAGGGGGACTTATTGAGGAACAGTTAAAAAACGACTATGCACTTTTACTTGATCTTCCATCCCATCTCAGCGTCAGAAAAAAGCTCGATTGGCCCGCCAAACTCGATTTTTCTTCCTTGATCTGGCATGAAATATCGGCGCAAAATTTATATGTTATTTTTTTCCTGTTCCTAAGGAAATCCAAGCTCGAATAACTTTCTCCTGCGCAATAAATTAAGTCGAGGGACATTCTTGCGCAAATAATCTTTAACTGGAACAATAGTCCATCTTTTTGGGCCAATAGTCCAATTACAATTGGGCCTGAAATCGGAGTTTTGAGGCATCACCCTAAATCACCCTAGATGCCAAAAGTTTTCCTAGTTCCTGTATTCATAGCGATTTCTGTACTCGCCGTAGCCCAAGCTCTCCCTGCTACCCTGACCCTGATGGAGCCTCAAGCTTTAGGCTTGAGCGGTCCCGCTTTGACGTCGGCCCCTTCTTCTCATGCCTTTGTGTCACCAGACTCTGATGAGCAGAATGAGCATGCCAAGCAAAGTAGTCTGCCCCCCAAAAAAGGCCAGAGTCTTCAGCTTGCTGGAGGGGCCAGCTTTATGATGTCCAAGATGCAACTGACCGAATATGGCTTTGGCACTTCTGGGCAGGTGCGTTATCGCTTTGGACCTGATTTTCGAGAAAACTTTGCTTTGTTGGCTGACATCAGTGTTTACCCTAGTCGGAGGGCTGCCCCCGTGGACGACCGGCCTTTTCAGTGGTCTTCCCTATGGGATTCCTTGGATGAGCGCACGGGGCAACCCTTGAGTTGGCACCGAGGGACTCGGCGTGGAACCGCTAGCCTGGGATTTGGGCTGGAATATGCTCCTTTACCTTGGTTGTTTGCCCAAGTTTTAGGCGGTCTTGAAGTGACTTTTCAACAAGAAGAGGATTCTCACGCCCTCAAAAACCCCATGAATCAATTTGAGGGGTTTGATCTGTACCGCAGCTTCTTCAGCAGCAGATTCGGGCTAAGGAAAGCTCAATTAGAAATATTTGTGGGCGTACTAGCTACGCCCGAAAACCGGCCCTTTACCTATATCCCAGCCAATGATGTAGGGGGATCTCATTACGAAAAATGGGACCCATCC
>CAZFPQ010000231.1:0-11544 GCA_964521065.1 uncultured Bacteroidia bacterium
GGGTAAAGAGGTTCTTTTTGCGGGTATTCCAGTCCTGAACCTGTGTGAGCACCTGCTCAGGCTGCAAGGAGGGATTTTCTCCCAGAATGCTATCAACGGTAGAAAGGGCTTCCAAAGATAGGGGCGACTCAAACCCCTCGATGAGGGTCAAGACCTGCTCTAGTCGCTGCTTCTGCTCTTCTGACAGTTCTTCTGCGATGTAGGACTGAATCTTGGGAAAGGTATCATATACCAGATGCAGTCGTTCAAAGGCGCGGGCTTGTCGCTGCTCTAGTCCTTGGATGTAGGTGCCATTCAGGGCATACATCACATGATCGACTTGATGGGCGTAAGGACCATAGAGGTGCCGCTTAAAGCGTAGGTTGAGTTGTTTATTTCCCAACCGTTGGAGGAAATACGCCAGCTTATTCGTCACAAATAAGCTGCTTTCTTCTAATGATGTCTCGTAGGAAAACAGCAGGTACAGCAGCTGTGCGCGCGGTGGGGTGAGTGGATCGGTGGGTGCTGACATAGGGGAGACGTGAAAAGCGGCAACGGCTCGGGATGGTGTCTGCCTAGAATATCTGGTTGATCAGGGACTTTTGGAGGGCGTGGGAGGCGGTGAGTTTATCCAACGTTACCTTATAATTCCCTCGAATTTGGGCAATTTCATGAGCTAATTTGTCTTGTATCCCTATTTCAGGAAGTGGGATTTTTAGTGCCCTTATTTCTGACTGGGAAATGTTCTTCATAGCTCCCCCGGTACCAGTAGCAAGTGCTTCAATCTGTCTCCGGGCCTTTTTAGATTTGAGTACTTCCACTATAAAAGTTGGGTTCGCCATCTGATTTAGTTCCAATCGCAGCGTCTTATCGCTAAGCATCAAATTGGGATAGTCTTGGGGAACTTGACAGACTCTTCCAACTAGCGCTGTTGTATTGGCCCTTGTAATCAAGATATCTCCCTGATTTACAATATACTGTTCTAAGAATGCTTCCTGATCTGTCAATACTTTATTCTCCTCTGGCTGAAATCCATCAGGTCCTACTGCACTTACCTTGAGAACCCCTTTTTGATAGTCATTAACAGGTGTGTTTACTCCATTTAAACTTCTGCCAGCGGTAATCCCAATGAGTACCTGTTCCAGTTTGTGTATGGGTAATGAATCTTCAGCTACTCGCTTTTCCCTAAAAGTCTTCAACGTGATTTCAAGCCTCCCCAACACTCTCCTCTCCTTCTCCACCACCTCATCCATGGCCCAGAGCAGCTCGGCGAGGCGGGTTTGCTGCGCTTTGGGGGGGAGGAGGAATTGGTAGTTGGCGAGGTCCCGCCATTTAACGCGCTTTGACATAGTGCCCGCGGCATTGGAGTTGGCATATTCCCACAGCCCATCAGAGTTGACTATAAATGCTAAAAAACCCGGCACAATCCGGTCATGATTTTCCCTTAACACAAATGCGTCCCCAGAGCAGCACCCTTCAAAATCTACTAGGGAGGCCCGTCTTAAATACGCGTTTCGTCGAGCAAACAAGATATCTCCTGCTTGAAATGCCTTCGCCGCTGAAGCCAAGTTTTCTGTGGTTTCCCAAGATTTGATCTTGGTATCTCCCGAGACAAAGTTCCCTAGTCCCACAAATCGATCATAGCCTGATTCAGAAGGATTATCGACCCGTACCGAGACTTCTCCTGCTAGGTCCCCCAAACGTGTTAGCTTCCAATCAGACATATTGAGGTTTAAATCTTTTTTTTTCATGACACTATCCATCTGCTAGCGATTTAAAGAGGTCTTCCATTGAGTCTTTTAATTCTTCAGAGGCACTTTCCCAATTGCTAAGGATCGTTTCGAAAGGCTCCTGATCTTCTGTTTTCTTCTTGACGTATAGCTGGACACTTAGCCTAGCATTTTTATCCTCAAGTATTTGGTCAATATCGACTAAGGCCGAGAAATTTTCCTCCTCTTCAAAGCTCAGATAGGCCTTCTGGATTCTCTCAATGTGATGTGGGTCGAGATAACTCATGGTTTTCTCTTTCCTTATTTCCTCAACCGCCTGAATAAATAGCACTTTCCCTCTTCCTTTTGGTCGTTTGTTGTTATTGGTTATCAGGAGGCAGGATGTCATTGAAGGATTATAAAATAGGTTCGGGCCAAGGCTAATCACACATTCCACCAAGTCCTCCTCTACCATCTTGCGCCGCATCTCCGCCTCAGCATCCCGAAACAGCACCCCATGTGGCCACAAGGAAATGGAGCGCCCATTTTGCGGGTCAAGGCTCTTTTGGATATGCTGCTGAAATGCATAATCCGCACAGCCTTGCGGAGGGGTGCCCCAGATATTCCGGCCATAGGGGTCGTTGGCAAAGCCTTTTTGGTCCCAAGACTTGATGGAGTAAGGAGGATTGGCGAGGATGACGTTGAACTGCTGTAGCTCGTCATGGTACAGGAAGGCAGGCCGGGCCAAGGTATCGCCCCGCACGATGCGAAACTCCTCTATGCCATGCAGGAACATGTTCATGCGCGCGATGGCCGAGGTGATGAGGTTGATCTCCTGTCCATACAGGCGGAGGGTGCGGTATTCCTTGCCTTCGTCGCGCAGGTGCAAGGCGCAGTTGAGCAGCAAGCCCCCGGAGCCGCAGGTAGGGTCATAGACCGACTCGCCAGGTTGTGGGTCCATGATGAGGGTCATGAGCTTGACCACGGTGCGGTTGGTGTAAAACTCCGCCGCCGTATGCCCGCTGTCATCGGCAAATTCCTTGATAAGGTACTCGTAGGCATTGCCTAGCTGATCGTCGGGGATGCTCTGATGGTCGAGCTTGTGCTGGGAGAAGTGCTCGATCAGGTTGAGCAGGGTGGCATCGCTCAGGCGGTTTTTATTGGTCCAGCTCGCATCGCCGAATATGCCGTAGAGGGTATCGGGATTGGCTTTTTCGATGGCGCGCATGGCGTCTTGCAGGGCTACGCCTACGTTGACGGTGGTCTCGCGCACATCCTTCCAATGCGCGCCTTCCGGCACCTGAAAGTGGTGATGCTCGGCAAAGGCGGCGTACTCTACGTCTCCGTCGCTTTCTTCCATCGCTTGGGCGTACTCTTCGTCATAGACATCACAGATGCGCTTGAAGAAGAGCAGCGGGAAGATGTATTGCTTGTAGTCTCCGGCGTCTATGGTGCCGCGCAGGGCGGTAGCGGCTCCCCAGAGGTATTTTTCTAGTTGTTGTTGGGTCATGAGTTCTATTTTGGAAGAGGTCAGGAATTGAGGTCCAGCACTTCCCATCGGCCTGCCTTGGTACTTCCTGTACGACGCACCTGATCTTGGGCTTTCAGTTTCTGGATATGCCGTTCAATGGTGCGCGTACTTACCCCTAACAGCCTGGCCAGTTCAGGCAAGGTCGTTTCGGGAAAGTTCCTAAGCCTTGTCATGATTTTTTCATCAATTTCTCCCGACATTTCTCCCGACATTTCTCCCGACACTTTCTCCGACATGGCGGGATCTCCGACAAAAGTGAGCATCAGGCCGCCAAATTCATTGGAAAAAGCCGGCCTGGACAAGTTTGCCTCCTGGCAGAGGTCCAGCATCTTGGCAATGCCACGCCCCCAGGCTTCGATCATCCCAGCTCTGAAAAAGGTATTGGCCAGGTCGGGGTTGGCAGGTTTGGAGGGATGCTGTGAAAGCAGGGTATCCAGTGTCCAGGTTTCTGGCAACTGGACTTCGTTCCAAATGGCCAGTTTGTCTCGATACACTCGAATCTGAATGGGAATGCCACTGCTGTAATCTTTGTGGGCAATGGCGTTGAGCAAAGCTTCTCGCAGCGCCAGGACAGGATAGGGGTAGCGCTCTACCCGGCTGATGCCTTCGTAGGAGATATAAGCCGAGAGGTATTTGGTGAGGAGCAAGTCCAGCGTTTGCTGTACCTGGTGAAACAGGTGACCATGAACCTCATCCTGATACCGCAGGTCAGCATCTGTATCAAAAAATCCGATCTTGATGTATGCACCTGCCACGAATCGCTCTGGATCAGGATGAAATAGTAGTACAGCCGCTCGCTTGAGGACTTGCTGTTCGTCCAGTAAGCGTAGATTTTCCAACAACAGGACGCGGCTTTCTGCTTCCAGCAAGTCGGTGGGAACCCGATTGGCTTTTCCCGCCATTTGAGTAAATGAAGCAAAAGCCTCTTCACTTAGGGCGTCGATGCTAACTGAGGGAGCGGGTACCCCATCCCATTTCTGGCCAGATTTTTTCAGTAAAAAGCGAGTGAGTGCTGCTCCGGTCAACTGTTGACGGGTGCTGCCAGAACGGTAGTGGTATTCTCCCTTATAGGAAATGGGGTAGTCGTAAGGCGGTACGACAATTTCCATGAGGGTATGCCCGTTTTCGTCGAGCAGGTTGACTTCGACTACGATGCCGAGTATAGCCTTCACTTTATTGGGCACATCTACCAATAGCCTGTTTACATCGGTTAGTCCCACGGCCTGACCGTGATCATCCTTTCCAATGTACAGGACACCTCCTTTGGCATTGGCAAAGCCGGCGATCCACTTCAGGTAGTCATCTTTCCAGCGCTCCTTCCACTCAATATGTTGGCTTTCCTGGTTCATGGCTGAATAAAGTTTTGGAGGAGGGCCCGGAACCGTACTTCCGCCTGCTGACTTTCTTCCCAGGCTTGTTTCAAATCAGTTAGCGCCTCTTCAACTGTGGGCAGATCATCCTCGATGACCTTCTCCACATAGAGCGGGATGTTGAGGTTGTAATCGTTCTCTTCCAGGTCTGATCGTTCGGCTACCTTGACGTAGTTTTCCACGTCCTCAAAGGCTTGGTACCAAGTGTAGATCTGCTGCACGTGCTCAGCTTCCAGGTAGTTTTGTGCACGGCCGGTCCTGACCTGCTCAGCCGCATCGATGAAAAGGACCTTCCCGCGCTTTTCCTCGGGCTTGATTTGCTGGAAGACCATGACGCAGGCGGCGAGTTGGGTGCCGTAGAATATGTTGGAACCCAGGCCAATGACAGCCTCTAACAGGTCTTCTTCCAAAAGTGCCTGACGGATCTTTCCCTCGGCTCCCTTGCGGAACAGGGCTCCATGCGGCAGGACTACCGTCATGCGACCGGTGCTGTTCATGGAACGGATCATGTGCTGTACCCAGGCCATATCGGCATTGCCCTTGGGAGGGACTCCTGCTATGTTGCGCCCGTACGGATCGCTGGCCCACATCTCTGCTCCCCACTGCTTGAGGGAGAAGGGAGGGTTGGCGATCACACAGTCGAATGTCTTCAGGCCATCGGCCTCAAAAAAGGCGGGTTCCCTCAAGGTGTCTCCCCGGAGGATCTGGAAGTCCTCGATGCCATGCAGAAACATATTCATCCGCGCGATGGAGCTGGAGGTCAGGTTCTTCTCCTGCCCAAAGAGCTTAAGCGTACGGTAGTCCTGCTCGTTATCCTTGAGGTGGTCCACACACTCCAGGAGCATACCCCCGGTCCCGCAGGCGGGGTCATAAATGGTTTCGCCTTCTCTTGGATCAAGAATCAAGCCCATCAGGTGCACCACCGAACGCGGGGTATAAAACTCTCCCGCTTTCTTGTTGGTCAGGTCCGCAAAGTGCTTGATGAGGTATTCATATGCATTACCAAGCAGATCTGGCTCAACGTTGCTGTTGGAGAGGTCATATTGGGAAAAATGTTCGACCAGGTCAATCAGCAAGCGATCGGAGAGCTTGTTCTTGTTGCTCCACTGCGCATCCCCAAAGATGCCATACAGGAATTCCTGATTGGCCTGTTCGATTCCCCTCAGGGCCTTTTCGATTGCCAGGCCCACATTAGTTGTCTGCTCTCGCACATCCGACCAATGACATCCCTGCGGAATGACAAAACGGTGGAATTCTGGGAGATTGGCATATTCCTCGTCCCCTTCTGATTCCTCCAAGGCTATGCGGTACTCCTCATCGTACACATCTGAGATGCGCTTGAAGAACAACATCGGAAAGATATACACCTTGAAGTCTGAGGCATCCACTGGGCCCTTGAGGATCCAGGCTGCTTTGGAAAGGTATTGTTCGAGCTGGGATTAGGAGAGTTTTTCCTGGGGCATGCTATTTTAAATCCATCTTCCCACATTTAGTGGGTTTTGGGAAAATCGCAAAATGCTGTGAAATGTGACTATTTTGGCAAAAAAGAATGCCGATTGAACTCAGGAAATCTAATGATAACTCCATCTCCCAAATCATAAACCTCTTCTACTTTTTCCTCTTTGGAGACGTGTTGATGAATGATGGTTTGTGCGTCAAATCCAAGTATCTGCATCCGCTGCTTAACGACTTTCCCAATCCCGTCCAGGTATCGGATATCCCCTGACCTCCCATCACCTTTTCTCACTTCCCAGGCTTGCCAGTATTCACGCTCAAGGGCATCCAGTTTAGCAAGTTGCAAGACTATCCAATCCATAGTGGGCTGGCCCAAATCTTTTACCTTTTGCTTGAGGATGGCTTTGATATCCTTACTGATTTGCTGCTGGGTTAGGGAATAAGGTCTTTCTTGAGCGATTCTTTCTACAATAGTGCTCTGAGTCAATCCTCTTACGTAATAGGGCTCCTCGATCAAAACCCGATCATGTTCGATCTGTGCCTTGGTGCGATCCTGTCTCTCTTGTTGGGACTGTCAGTACTAAACTACCACCACCCAGATATACAGCACGCTGAGCAGCAAAAAACCAATCAGAAAGAAAATCACGGCTGCGGCCAGTACCCTAGCCTTCCAGCGTACCACGCGCTGGTGCATCTTTTCGATGGACTGGGCAGATTCTTTAGCATAACGATAGGGCTTGGGATAGAGCACCATGAAGGCCAACAGCAAGGCCACCAGCCAACTCACCGAAGCTCCGGCCTGAAGAATCGGGGACTGCTCCTTGAGTAAATCTCCATCGGCACTTAGCAGGATTGTGAAGGTGATGGATACCATGCCCGCCAGAAATTTGGCCGCTTCCTCAAGGCGCTTAGGTTCTTCTTGCCGAGAAGCACGTTGATACTCATGCCAAGCCTTTTGGTCGGCGGAGGCGGGTTTACTCGATAATACTTGACCGGTTTCTTCGCTAGACATAGGGGATGTGATAGGGGGTAGATATGAGCTATTTTTTTCCAAAAATTCGCTGCCACCAAGGTGATTTGGGAGGGTCGGTAGGGGTTGGGGGAGGAGCTGAGGGGGGAATGTTTTGGTCACTCCTCAGGCTAATTCCCCACTCTTTTGCAATGGCATTAAAACGTGCACTCCCTATTTGGTTAATAATGATGTTTATGAAATTCTCAGGGCGCCAAATGTTGGGTGAGCCGATCTGAGTGAGAATCGCATAGGCCCGCATGAAGTAGGGTAGAGCCACTTCAGGCTGCTTTTTGGGGTTTAAATAAATGGAACCCATGTTGTTCAGTGCATGTGCCATACCCTCCAAGTCTCCAATTTCATCGCTGATGAGCAAACTATCTGTAAGGGCGTCCAAGGCCTTATCATAATTCCCATGGGTCTCATATATTTTGCTGATGTTGGCGAGGGCCACTCCTTCTCCACGTTGATCTCCAATTTCCTTTAGTACTTCTAGGCTACCTTGGAAGAAATGCATGGCCTCATCGAAATCTTTTTGGCCAAGCGCAATGATGGCTAAGTTATTTAAGGTTGCTCCTTCGCCTCTGCGGTCCCCAATCTCCTGTCTAATCCGTAGGCTTTCTTTGAGGTAGGGTAGAGCCTGTTCGTTGTTACCTTGAACTCGAAAGATTTCACCAAGGTTGTTGAGGCTCGTGGCAGCACCCTTTCGATCTCCAATTTCTCTTTGTATCTGCAGGCTTTTTTGGGTGTAGCGCAGGGCCTTATCGTGGTCGCCTTGGGAATACGCGATTCCACTCAAGTTAACCAAGCATTGCCCTTCCCCCTGGCGATCTCCAATTTTCTGCCGAATTTTGAGGCTATTTTCTAGATGTCGCAGGGCCTTATCGTAGTCGCCTAGGGCCTTTGCAATAGAAGCTAGGTTGTTAAGTGTGGTTCCTTGCCCTTGGTAATCCCCTATTTCTTCACTGATCCTCAGGCTGTCATCAAGGTAGCGTAGAGCCGTCGCCAAATCGCCACGGACCATCTGTATTTGACCTATGTTGTTAAGCACGGTCCCTTCCCCTTGACGGTCCTTGATTTTCTGGAAAATCTCTAAGCTACGTTCGAAATGTTGCAGAGCTTCCGAGAAATTGCCTTGCTCTAGGGCGATAGAACCTATGTTGGTCATGCATTGTGCCATCCCCCGATGATTCCCCATTTCCCGTTGGATCTGTAGACTGTCATGTAGGTAGCGCAGGGCCTGGTCATAATCGCCTTGGGCATGTGCAGATGTGGCTAGGTTGTTTAAGGTTATCGCCTCTCCCTCCCGGTTCCCCTGTTGTTGGTCATCGTTTAAATTTAGCTTTTGGTAATGCTCAGCGAGCTCCCTTTGGCCCAAAAGATCATGAATCAACCCTAACACATTCCAGATCGAATCAGAAGTTTCTGCTTGAAGTAAATCCTCAGTGGCTTTGCCATAGAAGAGGGACTTGGCAAAGACCTGTTTTTGGTAGTATAGCTGGCAAAGCCGGGTGCCAAGTTCATTCACTTCTGTCTTGGCTTCAGCTTGTAGGTAATGCCAGAAGGCTTCTTCTGCATCTACACTCAGTTGAGAGACTTTCTCCGCAAGGTGTTGGAAGTATTTCCCTGCCTTGCGGTGGTCGAAGTTTACCGCTAGGGCTTGCCTGGCCAGAAAGTCTTGCACCAAGGGGGGGACGTAGAAGGTTTGCTGGGCACCAGTGCCCTGGCTTTCGGCCAGTGTAAGTTGGCTTAGACGAGTCAAATGGGCATGTAGGTGGCCTTTTAGGCCTTGCATGCGCAGGGCCATTTCAAAAATAGGCACCCGGAAGCCTGAGAGTTTATGCAATACTTGCCGCTCCTCTTCATTCAGAAGGGCGTAGAGCTCTTCCAAAATAAGATCTTTCGCTCCCGATTGCAGCTTATCAAGAATGGCTGGGGCATGCTCCTTTTTTAGCTTCTGCTGAAAAGTTTCTAGTCTAGCCAAAGTGGGGACAATCTTGTCGATCTTTTCCTGAAACAGTGTATCAAAAGCCTCCAACGCCCGATAGTTTCCTCCTATGGTCTCATGTAGCAGGTGGACCAAGCCATCAAAGCTAAAGCTTTGTTTGGGCTTGATCCGGCGATATGTATGGGATTGAGTCTGAAGCGAAGCGAAAGAAAGCTGCAAACACTTCTTGAAGAAGTCGCCATACCTTACTCCATTCAGGTCAACCTGGGGTAGATCGGGAAATTCTTGTAAGGGGTATCTGCTGGTAAGGATGACAGGACAGTCTTTTCGAAGGATAATCCACTTTAAACATTCCAAGATATCTGAATGCTCTTCCTTAAATTTTTCGGTTGGGCCGTCTTGAAATGACTCCAGGTTATCGCATAAGAAAACCGGGTTGGCAAATCGCTTGACTTGAGCCAAAAGAAAATTAAGTTGATCTTCAGCTGTTTCAATTTCTTCCACTTCACTGCGAATGAGGAACTGCTTCTGTTCCTTTTGCAGATAATCCTGCATTTGGACCAACAGGGCCTCTAGGGTGCTATACTCTTTCTCGTTCACCACAAAAGGCTTAAGCTTAGGATCGTTGGCGGCAAGTCTGCCCAATAGGTGCTCGGCCAGGGCTGTTTTGCCCACTCCTCCCATTCCGCGTAACAGTACAGCTTTACCTTGGCCATTGAGGTGACGCAAGGCGTCACGGCGCTCCCTACGTCGCCCAATAAATAGGTAGCCGTCCTGTGCTTCTAGCAGCAAGCGTTGCTCACCCGTGGCCAATTTTAGCGACTTGAAGCGCAGCCTTTGGTGGGGAGCAGTCCAATTGACCAACTGATCTACCTGTTGACGCAGATAGAGCTGTGGGATCATCCATTGACTAGGAAGGCGATTTTCTTGCTGAGCATAGGGTAGCTCCAGCGCCTTGATGTGCCCCAATGCCGCCTGAAAGCTTTGGCAAAGTTCGACCCGATTCCCCAATTGACGATAAAACTCAGTTGCGAAGTCGGTGGCAAACTTATCGAGAATGCTGAAGCCCATAGCTACCACCGCCGGTACTCCTGCTTCAAGCAATTTGTTGGCTACTCCGCGGAAGCCTTCACTGGTTCTGCTACCCTGGGCTGTCTGGCAGGAGGAAAGCAGCACGAGATCAGGTAAGTTTGGCCCGCCTTCTCTGAGAGCATGGGCGAAGTCCCTGGCCGGTATCAGTTTTTGTTTAAGGTTCTCTTCGTCTTCCAGCAAAAGGTAGCCGGTATGGGCTGTCTGATGCCCCATTCTTCCTTCCTCGTCAAATACTCCGTGTCCACTGAAGTGTAAGATGTGATAATGGTTGGCTTGGAGCTTGGATTGGAGGCCCTCTAAAGAGCCATCGTCTGTAAAGTCGATCTGTACCTGTCCATTAGTAAATAGTTCCCCGAAGGCTTGGATGATTTGTTGCTCCTCGCTTTCGTAATCTAAGCGCCCAGTTCTATTGAGATCCTCTGGGGCCGAAACCATCACCAGGATTTTGAGGGGTGAGGCTGCTTGCGCTTGAAAAGCTTGCTTCTGCTTTATCCCCTGCACCCCACAAGTTAGAGAGAGTCGCTCACGCTCCTCGACGGCCAAACGCCAGGGAAGGTTGAGCAGGCGGTTGTCGCGGTGGATGAGGTGCAGTACGGTATGCGTGTGCTTGGCTTGTTGATAAATCTCTGCAAAACTTGGCTGGCTCTCTAGGGCGGTACGCATGACGAGGCGCAGTTTGTCCAGCATCTTTGGGGTAAGAAAAGGTTTGTGCTCTAAGTTGGCCAGAAGGTCTGCATAATGCTTGTCCAGCGAGGCGATCTGCTGGTCTGAGAGGGCGAGTTCGATGGCGTAAAAGCTAGACATGGGCTTGAGGGTATTGGGGGCATATTTGGACAAGTAGCAGCAGTTCTAGCTATTCGATCTTTTTGGCAGAGCGCAGCTGAAACTCTATCTCGGCGAGGGGTTGGTTGAGTTGGAAAGTCAATAAGGTGTCACAAAAGGGGCACTCCACCTCGCGGGTGTCCGCGGATTCTTTGGCTTTCTTCTTGGGATCAAGGTGTACCACGATGGGAAACTGGCCTTCGCAGTTGGCGCACTGGATGGTATATGCGGTTTTTTGAGCCATGTCAGTAGGTATTGATGGGAGTTAATTTGAAAGTACAATTTTTACCATGAAAGATGATTTAAAAATGGAGCTTTAAGGGCATGGCTTGGCAAGCTGCGAGCCCCAAGCCGGAATTTTTCTGACTTTTCTGCGAAATGGAATAGGCAGTTGTAGGCGGATGGAGCGGATGCTTGGCTGCTTCTGTGTCCCTTGTCCATGACTATATGTTACACTTTTTAGCGAGTCTGCATGGGGCCAATTTGATGAGTTGGAGATGTTTTTAAGCAGAAGGCCAACAGAAAAACGGTAAGCAGGGTATGGAATTACAGGGGATGAGGGGTATTCATTTATTCCCATAACCATAACCATAACCATAACCATAACCATAACCATAACCATAACCATA
>CAZFPQ010000232.1:0-11465 GCA_964521065.1 uncultured Bacteroidia bacterium
GTCGTTAGTCTGATTGGCATCATTGGGATTGGTTACCGCAAAGCGGATGTCATGAGGACCAGCGGCTGATAGGTCAGCTGGTTGGCTGAACACATGGTTGGCTACAGCACCGGTTCCTAAAGCCCCTGTTACAGTATCAACCACCACGGGTAGTCCATCAACCTCTAAATATAGGTATGCTTCTGTAACCGCAGGCCCTAGGTTGGTATAGTCTACAGAAACAGGCGTGGTATTGCTAAGTAAGCATCCCGTAGTTGGAGAAACAAGAGCAGTGGCTTCTAAATCACTTGGTGCGTTGGTGACGGATAGGGTATAGTTTCCATCGTCGGTAGCGCCATAGGCATCAACTACAATGTAATAAGTATTACCTGCTGTCATGACAACCCCGAGAAGTTCTGAAATCCAAGCGTTAGTGAACAAAGGAGGGTTGGAACACTCATCTTCACTACAAGCAATCACGGTACCACCAGTACCACTAGCTGGACAAGTGTTTTCATAAATGTACAGCCTTGTATCGTAGTCGGTGGTAGCGCCACAAAGTGTGATGTCTACTGAAATGTTGCTAGTTGGTGTTATTTGATACACCAGATCTTTTCCACCCGTAGGTCCAAACCCACAGTTGTCATCATAGTCATTAATGGCTGCAACGTTGCTACTGTTATCTAAGTAGGGAAAAGTAGTGATCACCGTAGCAGAGCTACAATCTTCTCCACCTTGGGCGTACACATTTAGCCCAAATCCCCATAGCAGCATGCTTAACGCGGCTAGGTAAATCTTTCTCATAAAGTTAAGGTGTTGGTTAAGACAATAGGTTGTTCTAACAAGCATCCAATATATGTATTATTTGGCATCAGTGCTGGGAATGAATGAAAAAAAGGACAAGCTTTTCGTTCGAGGTCATCCCTGTAAGAAGTCTTGCCTCAGTCCATCTGTCAGCTAGCTGATAGTGCGCCCAACGGTTCAAGGTGTATATTTGTACTATACTAAACGACCAGATTATGAGCTTTTTTGACAATATCCTGGGACGCGGTGGGGCCGACGTACAGGGACCTTGGAAGGTCCTAAGCTCGCTTGAGGAGCTAGAGACTTTGATTGCCCGATCTCATGAGGTGCCCATTGCCATCTTTAAGCATAGCATTAGCTGTGGCATTAGTGCCATGGTCAAAGCTCAGCTTGAAGACCAGTGGGACTTGAAAGGCGAAGAGGTGGAATTATATTACCTGGATCTTATCCGACACAGAGATGTCTCAAATAAAATTGCCGAGCGCTTAGAGGTGTGGCACCAATCTCCCCAGTTAATTTTGATAAAAGGTGGGGCGGTTTTATACCATGCTTCTCACCAAGCCATCCGGGTGCCTAAAGTAAAGGAAGCCATTTCCCAATCATAAGCATCTAGATAGAAATAGAAGAGATCGGGGTATGGCCCACGGAGCTATGTTCTAAGAATGAATAATTGCCACCACATTGCCCGTACTCCCATACCCCGATTACCGTTTTTCCTTATGTCCTCCTGCTCACATAGGAGGCTAAACGAAGCTACAAGGGGTAAAAGAATGGGGATGGCACCTGGCTAAATAATTCATTTGGCCATACCTCGTACCCGTACCATTTAACAGCATGCAGTAAGGGATTAGCTCTTCCTTATTCAAACTTGATTAAAGCTTTTCCGAAACCCGATAGCCAACCCGACTAATATCCTTGATTATTGTTCAGTCCCCAGGGGTGCAAGTTCTTGGGAGGAAGCAGGTGAAACCTCCGAAGAAGGAGTTTGCTTCGGTTGCTGGCTGGCTAGTTTTACCTCAGCGTCAGGGTCCTCATAGAGTATAGGTGTCTCGTGACAAATGCTATCTGGTAGATTGGCCATGATGATGTCGACCTGAACCATAGAGGCCAGCGCAAGTTGAGAATAATTTTGGGAGGCATTTTTAAAACCAGCTGCTTCGGTCTGCCATACCTGTTGCATGAGTGGAATTCCTCCTGCTTGTGGATCTATTTTATGTAGAACTGCGGCGACATTGCCAGGACCCGCGTGATAAGCGTGAAGTACCAACAGTCGGAACCAAAGATCCCCCTCACTGAAACTCAGGCCATAGCTTTTAAGGTAGTTTCTCACTGGCCTGACACAGCGAGATTGAATATGACGAGCTGCCGCCGCAGCTGCTTTTACAAAATCTTCTCGTTCGTCTATGGAGTCACTCACCACTAGACCCTGTTCTCTGCCTACTTCAGCCATTAATTGGAAGGATCCATAGGCTCCTACGGGTGAGCGATGCATGGCACCAGGGCTTTCGATCAGCAAGATGGCTTGAGCATACCATGGATCTACTCCCTCCGCTCTGAATACTTCTAGGGCCTTTCCTATGGTCGGCAGTACTCGCTGAAATTGGTAGTAATGGCTTTTTCCAGCCGTTACGTATATGTTTTCGGGAGGATCAAAACTGCGACTGAGCGAATCTCTATAGCGAAATTGTTCTCCTTCTTCCATGCGATCCCACTGGACACTTGGGATACGTGCCAGAACTCTTCGGTCACTGCCGCGGCTAATTAAGGCGCTATCTTTTGACAGGGTCATGATTTCTCTCCAAAACTGTAACTGGGAGAGTGTATCCCAACGCTGGAGGTATAGCAAAGAATCAAAGAGTACCTGGATGCAGCCAAAATAATTATGAGAGGTAATGGCTACCTCATACTGTGGAGTAAGGAAGGTGTCCAAATCGGCCGCAGAATAGGCCTGACCATATAATTCATAGTCTCCCAGGCTGTCGTTATTGAAAACGGATATAGAAATATCCGCAGAACCCAAATCTGATACAGGTGGTGCAGCAATCCTACTGATGGAGCTGGCGCTGCTACCCAGAAGGTTTCCTTTCCAAGAGACCAAAGCCAGAATCAGGGCCCCTCCAATAAGGAAAGGTCCTAGGCGTTTAAGCCAGCTCAACCAATTTGATTGTTTTGCTAGGTGAGTGGGAGAAGTCATGCCCATTGATCTTCTTGAATGAATCTCAAGATACGAGCCAAAAAGCCCCTTGGGTTGACTATTTATTTTGTTGGTTATTTCTTTTGTCTGAATGCTCGGATTTTGGTATCAAATGGTAAGCGCTGGGCCTTGGGTAAAATTCGCTATGGAACCATGAGTAAGTGCCATTGACTTTTTCAGATTCAAATATTGAGTCGAGTGATGGCTAGGTAACTAGAAGTGGGTAGGCCTGCATTCAACACTTTCTAAATGTAAATTGATCTGCGGTCAAAAGGGGGCTGATTGCTAGGAGTTTATACTTAATCCTGCTTAGAAAACCCTTGAGGCTAACGACCGTAAGCCAAAACTGTCTTGCAAAGCTGAGGCCCGCATCCCTAATTTAGAGAATTAAGTTAAGAGAATATGATTGCTACGGAATCGCAAAACCAACATAAAAAAGTTGCTCACCGCTACGAAGCGGCAGATTACTACCAACTCGATGAACTACTCAGTGAAGAGCATTTACTCATCCGAGGTAGCGTTCGAGACTGGCTAAACGAGCACATTAGTCCTTACATCAACGATTGGGCACAAAACAATCAGTGTCCCACACACCTGGTTCAAGCAATGGGTGCTCAAGGGCTATTTGGGCCTTCGATTCCAGAAGAGTATGGTGCGCCTGGGCTCGACGAAATATCCTACGGTTTGATTATGCAGGAGATCGAGCGAGTGGATTCAGGTATCCGATCGATGTGTTCGGTGCAGGGCTCATTGGTGATGTATCCCATTTACAAATACGGTTCCGAGGAACAAAAACGTAAGTACCTTCCCAAGCTAGCTCAGGGGGAGTGGATGGGCTGTTTTGGCCTCACTGAGCCTGACCATGGGTCCAATCCCGGCGGAATGACGACTAGCTACACGGATCAAGGTGATCACTATTTGCTAAATGGAGCCAAAACCTGGATTTCTAACTCTCCCTTTGCCGACTTGGCGGTAGTATGGGCTAAAAATGAGGAAGGCCGTATCCACGGCTTGATCGTAGAGCGTGGAATGGACGGTTTTAGCACCCCTAAAATTGAAAACAAGTGGTCTTTACGTGCTTCTGATACGGGCGAATTGGTGTTTGAAGATGTAAAAGTCCCCAAAGAGAATCTATTGCCCGGTATCAGTGGCCTGCGCGGCCCTTTGGGGTGCCTTGACAAGGCTCGCTATGGCATCGCGTGGGGGGCGATTGGGGCTGCGATGGATTGCTATTCCACCGCCTTGACTTACGCCAAGGAGCGGGAACAATTTGGCAAGCCCATCGGGGGGTTCCAACTCCAGCAAAAGAAACTGGCCGGAATGCTCACCGAGATCACCAAAATGCAGCTTTTCACCTGGCGCTTAGGTGTCTTGATGAACGAAGGCCGGGCCAGTACTGCCCAGATTTCTATGGCCAAGCGCAACAACGTAGCTTCTGCCCTAGAAATCGCTCGGGAAGCTCGACAAATTCTCGGAGGTATGGGCATTACCGGGGATTATCCTGTTATGCGGCACATGGCCAACCTAGAATCTGTAGTGACCTATGAGGGGACCCATGACATCCACTTGCTGATCACGGGCTATGACATCACGGGAATTTCAGCCTTTCGATAAACACTAAGCTCCAGATAACCCGTCACTTCTTCAGGGAACAACATGATCCCCCACCTTGAGCAACCTGCACCCCGTACAGGGTTTTCAAGGTGGCATTTTTGGCGTTCATCTCACTCCTCCTCGAGGATACTCAGGCGTTTTCTGTTAACCACCAAGCGAGTCACATCCGGCCGAGCATAATGGCCGGAGGCATCAAAATTTTGCCGCTCTTGCCAAACTTTTTGAATGTCTAGTTCCGCGGTGATCAAGCCTTCTACATGTAGCTGGGGTTCAATGAGCCATTCTCCATTTGGGGCTGCGATGCAGGAACCTCCATTGCTCAGGACTTTTGGGGCCTTGCTCAGGATTTGATCTAGGTGAGGAGTGGAGGTCGGGAAATCCTCTCGGCGCATAAGGCCTGAGACGGATAAGACATAGCTCCTGCCTTCACGGGCAACAAAACGGGTAATGTCTCGGGTATTGTAATCGGAACCTGGCCATACGGCCACGTGGAGATTTTCACCCAGCCCATACAAAGCTGTGCGGGGTAAGGGCATCCAGTTCTCCCAGCAGTTGAGGCCGCCGAGCGTGAAAGGGCCTAATTCGTGTACCCTTAAGCCATGGCCATCACCCGGGGCCCAAGTGAGCCTCTCCTCGTAGGTCGGCTGTAACTTGCGATGTACTGATTGGATTTGGCCCTTGGCGTCAATGTATACCAGGGAGCAGTACAAGCTGTGCCCCCCTCGATCGAGCGGTCGCTCGATGCAGCCTAAGTAGATGGCAATATTGAGCTCGGCAGCGAGGGCACAAAGACCATCTAAATCTCCACGTTCGATCTGGACTGCCTGAGAGAGATAATGGGCATGGATCTCTTTTTGAACTGGTGAATCAAAGGCAGCGCCATCAGTCAGCGTAACCCAATAGGGATAGCCTGGCAGTAAGCCTTCCCCGAATGCCACCAAATGGCAGTCATCTTGAGCGGCAAGCCTCACGTAGTGAAGGATCTTTTCGAGGGTTTGAGTCCTATCTAACCAAAGGGGGGCGATTTGCGCCAGAGCAACTTTTAGGGTGGTGGAAGGGTTCATCGTCAGAAAGTTTGTGCTTAGTTTTTCAAGAACATACATTTATAAGAAGCTGGGATTTTTGGCCTTAAGCAATAATGCTAGCTTGTTATGATTCAGTTGAACCATTCCCCTAAGTCCGATTCTCTCAACATTTCGATCTCTCATTATCTCAACCTCTCATTATCTCAACCTCTCCCCTCAAACATATTACTCGCTATGCCCATTTACCACCGCTTAGGTAAAATTCCTCCCAAAAGACATACCCAGTTTCGACAAGCCGATGGGAGTCTCTATCATGAACAATTATTTGGAACCATTGGCTTTGATGGCATGTCCTCTTTGATGTATCATGTACATCCCCCTACTCAAGTAAGCGAAATAGGCGAATCGCTAGATTTAACCCCCAAGGTGGTTGTATCCCGTAACATGACCGCCCGGAAATTGATTGGGTTTGATGCACCTCCTAAGGCAGATTTTTTAGAATCCCGCCAAACCCTACTTGTCAATTCCGACATTCACATTGGGGTAGCTGCTCCTCAGCAATCTTTGACTGACTATTTTTATAAAAATGCCGACGCAGATGAAATGCTCTTTATTCACCGTGGGAAAGGAAAGCTAAGGACGCTTTTTGGTTCCATTCCTTTTGAATATGGAGACTATCTGATCATTCCGAGGGGAACCATCTACCAGATCGAGTTTGAGGACGAAGACAACCGCATTCTTTTTGCCGAATCCTTCCACCCCATTTACACGCCTAAACGATACCGCAATTGGTTTGGGCAATTGCTAGAGCACTCGCCCTATTGTGAGCGGGATTACATTCTTCCTCAGGACCTAGAAACCCATGCCGAGGAGGGGGAGTTTTTGATGAAAATCAAAAAGCAGGGACATCTTCATAGCTTGGTATACCGCGCACATCCTTTTGATGTAGTCGGATGGGACGGTTACAATTTTCCGTATGGATTCAGCATCCATAATTTTGAGCCGATTACGGGTCGAGTACACCAGCCCCCTCCGGTTCACCAAACTTTTGAGACCAAAGCCTTTGTGATCTGCTCATTTTGCCCTCGCCTATACGACTACCATCCCTTAGCGATTCCGGCCCCCTATAACCATTCTAACATCGATTCAGACGAGATGCTTTACTATGTAGATGGAGATTTTATGAGTCGCAATAATATTGGGCCAGGCTACATCACCCTGCACCCAGGAGGTATTCCTCATGGACCTCACCCTGGAGCTTACGAGCGTAGCATTGGAAAAAGGGAAACCGAAGAGTTGGCGGTGATGATTGATACGTTCAAACCACTGATGATTACGGAAGAGGCCCTGAGAATTGATGATGGAAAGTATTATCGCTCTTGGGTAGAGTAGGGGGGCTGAGCCCGGCAATTTTGTTCTAATGGGCTAGCGTTGTCTACCCGTCTCGCCTCTCGCAGCGCAGCGATCCCATTTCTCAATACACCACTTTGCCCTTCTTGACCCAGACGCCCCAAGTAGGGCTGTAGCCGTGTACCTTTTTGGTGCTTTCCCCAGACTTATCGACCAGGACTTGACTTTGGTTGCTCCATTCGAAAAGGCCGCCGTACAAATTGTGCACGTCTGTATAGCCCATTTGGATGAGTTTCTGGGCAATTTCTCCACTGCGATAGCCGACAGAGCAATACACCACGATGGGCTGATCTTTTGCTAAATCGGATACCCACGCTGGGTCAAATTCTTCATAGCCTACCCAACGGGCCTCAGGCATGTGGCTCACCTCGAACTCTTCTTTCTTTCTCGCATCGAGAAGGAAAGCCTCATCGGTTTGCATCAATTCAGTGACGCTGATAAAAGGGGCCTCTGTAGGCAGAAGGCCTTTAAGCATCACATCATAAGCTTTACTTTTTACCATTCGATCTTGGCTTTGGCAGGCCAGACAGCTGAAGGATAGGAGCAAGACAAAAAGTGAGTAGCGCATATGTTTATCTACGGTTTTTCAATAGGTAGGGAGGTTTCTAACCAAGCGGACATTCCCCCTTTCAAATCATATACTTTATAGCCCAAAGCACTCAATTCTTGGGCCGCTCGGCCGCTACGCCCTCCTAGGTGGCAATAAACCAGGACGGGTTTATTGGGGTCCAATGCTTTAATCTGGGAGATGAAGTCGCGGTCCTGGATATTTAGGTTGGTCGCTCCTATTAGGTGCCCAGACATGAACTCTCTGGGGGTTCGGACATCAATCAATTGTATATGGGGATCATCCAGTAAGGCTTTTTGAAACAAAGCAGGAGAAAGCAGTTTGGGATTCTCAGAATCAGAGCTGGGATCTGATGGAGTGTTGGTACTGCTCGCCGAATGGCCATTTTCTGAAGCCTCTTGGCAAGAAGCAACGAAGGTAAGTGAGACCATTAAAAGCAACAGAAAGAAAGACTTAGGGGTCATAATTTGTTCGCCTTGTGGAAAATATTCCTAGCTTTGCAGCCTAAACGCTGCTCCGCTTACCTGTTATCAATCATCTAAGATGTCAAATTCTTCGCTACTGACCGAAAAGTCCCTTGATTTTTTACAGCGATATATCAACAACGCTTCCCCCACGGGATTTGAATCAAAAGGTCAGCAACTCTGGTTGGAGTATATTAAGCCTTATATTGATGAATACGAAGTAGATCCTTATGGAACTACCTATGGCATCATCAACCCTGGCAAAGACTACCGGGTGGTCATCGAGGCACATGCCGATGAGATCGCTTGGTTTGTGAATTATATCTCTGAAGAAGGATTCATTTACTTGGTCCGAAACGGAGGCTCTGACCATCAAATTGCTCCCTCTAAGCGGGTCAATATTCATACGGAAAAAGGCTTGGTAAAAGCTGTTTTTGGTTGGCCAGCTATCCACACCCGGCGTGGTGATAAAGAGCAAAACCCGACCCTCAAAAATATCTTCCTTGACTGCGGTTGCCACTCTAAGAAAGAGGTGGAAGCCCTAGGGGTCCAAGTTGGTGATGTCATTACCTACGAAGATGAGTTTACAGTCCTGAATGATCGCTTTTTCGTAGGTCGCGCGCTGGATAATCGAGTGGGAGGCTTTATGATCGCTGAGGTCGCTCGTTTGTTGAAGGAAAACCAAATTGAGTTACCCTACAGTCTTTACGTTGTAAATGCTGTGCAGGAGGAAATTGGCTTGCGTGGCGCCCAGATGGTTGCTGAGCGTATTCAACCCCAGGTCGCCATTGTGACCGACGTGACCCATGACACGTCTACCCCCATGATCGAGAAGGCTCGTCATGGAGATGTTAAAGCAGGTAAAGGACCCTCCTTAACGGTAGGACCTGCGGTACACAACAACTTGCTGCGCTTGATCATGGATACGGCTAAAGGGGAGGACATTCCATACCAGAGAGAAGCTGCTTCACGTTCTACGGGTACGGATACCGATGCATTCGCTTATAGCAACGCCGGAGTGCCTTCTTCGCTAATTTCTCTGCCCCTTCGTTATATGCATACTACAGTAGAAATGGCCCATCGGGATGATGTAGAATCTGTCATCCAGTTGATCTATCATACCTTGCAAAAAATCGAGAACGGTCAAGATTTTCGCTATTTCAAGTAGAACCTAAGTTGCCTATGACCATCCAAGAAGCCCAGGAAACAGTTGACCAATGGATCAACACCATTGGAGTACGCTATTTTTCGGAGCTGACCAACACCGCGATGCTGATGGAGGAAGTGGGTGAAGTGGCGCGGATCATGGCTAGACAATATGGGGAGCAGAGCTTCAAACCGTCAGACAAAGAAGTCAATCTCGCTGATGAGATGGCGGATGTATTATTTGTCTTGATATGTTTGGCCAATCAGACCGGAATTGATTTGGAAGAGGCCTTGAGAAAAAATTTAGAAAAGAAAACCAAGCGGGACCGGGACCGTCACAAGGAAAACGAGAAGTTGAAATGAAATTTTCGGAACTAGAGCTGGATTACGGATTACATGACGGCATTGCCTCCCTTGGCTTTGAAGATACCACTCCTATTCAAGAGCAAGCCATTCCTATGGTACAGGAAGGCCATGACTTGATTGCCTGCGCCCAAACCGGGACGGGAAAGACGGCGGCATATTTGATCCCTTCCATCGACAACCTTTTGTTGAAAGGAGGGAAAGGTACCCGCGGCCTGATTTTGGCCCCTACGCGAGAATTGGCCAATCAGATCGACCAAAACATTGAAGCACTGAGCTACTTCACTGGGGTGACTTCCGTCCCCGTGATTGGGGGGAAAAGTTCCTCTGATTTTGATCGACAGAAATTCGCCTTGGAAAATGGAGCCGACATCGTGGTGGCCACCCCGGGGCGCTTGTTGATTTACCTTTCGTTGGGGACCATCGATTTTAGCCAAATTCAGTTCTTGATTTTGGATGAAGCCGACAAGATGATGGACATGGGCTTTCACGCCGACATTCTCAAGATCGAAAGCTTTCTGCCTAAAGAGCGGCAAACGCTGATGTTTTCCGCTACCATGCCCAAGAAGATCCGCGAACTAGCCAAGGAAATTCTCAAGGAGCCCAAGGAAATCAACCTCAACCTAGCTAAGCCCGCCGAAGGCATCAACCAGATGGCCTTTTCGGTGTATAACGAACAAAAAATACCTTTACTGGAACACTTGCTCAGTACCCGAGAGGTAGAAAGCATGATTATTTTTGCTTCCAGTAAAATCAGTGTAGACCGCATTACCCGTCAGCTCAAAAAACTGAAATACCAGGTGGAGGCCATCCACTCTGACAAGGAGCAGCAAGAGCGTCAAGAGACCTTGCGTAAGTTCAAGAATCGGGAGTTCCGCATCTTGGTGGGAACGGATGTATTGGCAAGGGGGATTGACATCGACAATCTTAGCCATGTGCTGAACTTCGACTGTCCCCGCGACGCCGATGACTACGTGCACCGCGTGGGCCGTACCGCTCGGGCCAGCGCCACGGGAGAAGCCATGACCTTCATCAGCCCCGATGATCAGCATCGCTTTCAGCGCATTGAGCGCTTGATCGAGATGGAAGTGCCTAAGCCCGCAATGCCAGAAGAGCTGGGAGAAACTCCTGCTTACTCCCCTGGCCGAGGAAGAGGACGGGGACGAGGTGGACATGGGGGAGGACGGCGTCAGGGAGGAGGAGGCAACTCTCGACACAAAGGAGGAGGAAGAAGAAACCAGAAAGGAGGTCCACGCAATGGACAGCGATCCAATAACGGGCGTTCCAAGCAAGGCCAAGGCAAACCCCATCCAGAAGGTTCTGATAGCCCCAACCATCAAGGTTCACCCAACGGCAGCAAAAATCGCCGCCGGAAGAACCGCCGTCGTGGGGGAAAGAAGAAGCCCCCTTCCGATAATTCGGCCAGTGAATGATTCATACTCCCCAAGCCCTGTTCATACATGCCTTTCGTCCAAATCAAATCCTTAGACCGATTTAATTGGGAGCAAGTTCTGGACCTAGAACTGCTGCCAGAACAACAAGCCTTCTTGCCATCTATTTTGTATTCTTTGGCCCAGGCTAAGTTTGAAAACTTGCATCCCTTTGCCATCCTGAACCAGGATGAAACGGTGGGGTTTTTGATGTACGGAGAATTTGGGGGGATTTGTTGGATCAACCGCATCATGATTGATCATCGTCATCAGCGCCAAGGCTTGGGCAGCGAGGCCCTACGACAATTGATTCAGCAGCTCAAACGCAACATTCGCTGCCGGGAAATCCGCACCAGCTACGCGCCGGATAACTATGGCGCGGCTTTGTTTTTCGATCAACATGGCTTTGAGCCGATGTCCAGCTTGGAAGATGAGGTGGTGGTGAGGTTGGGGTAGGGCTGGCGCTGA
>CAZFPQ010000233.1:0-5117 GCA_964521065.1 uncultured Bacteroidia bacterium
CCCCCTCCGACAAAAGAGGCATTTCCAATATTTGCCAAATCCCATTGGGTACCGGACACATTCCCAGCCCTAAAAGCCGCCATTTGGGGTATCCACATCATGCGTGCACCCGCTCCGCTGTCAGGGATGGGGCCGCTATAATTGCTGGTATAATTACCTGCCGACAGTAGCCCCCCCGCACTCAGCTGAAAGGTCTCTGTTCCGGCTACATCAAAGCGAAGAATGTCGTCATCTGGACTTGCTTCTAGCTCTATACGGGTATCGGCATCGGCATCGCTCAGCCCAGACAAGGCTTCGCTTAGCAGTTCCGTCCAGGAAGCATTGCGATAAAACCAAAAGCTATGGCTATCGGTATCGTACACGAGCAGGCCTTCGGCAGGGCTGCTGATGCTGACTCGCTGGGTACTGCTCATACGCGGTATCAGCATGCCCTTGGTGGTAGAGGCGACATCCAATGCGGCACTTTCGTCAGGATTGTTGCCTGATGCATTGATCCCTATGGACTGAGCCAGGAGTTGACTACTCAGGCAGAGCAGCGCGGTAAGGAGGAAGATGTGAGGTTTCATTTGGTTTTTTTGATGATGGGTGAGAGAAAAAGGTTCCCTGCCCTTCCGCAGCAAGGCTGCGGGGGATATGCTCGGTATCCAGGCGAGGGAACGGCATCGAGCCACTCAATTCGGATGAGAAAGGAAAAGGTGAGGGATGGCTGAGTGGCGATAGAGCCTGTGAAAAATCGGGGGACTGCTGGGGTTCAGGCAATGGTGTCCCCCTTCTGCTTACTCGTGTGTAATCAGTACTTGGACAGAAGAACTTGGGGTATGAGGTATGGGCTACGGCCTACGGAGCTAGACTTATTAGAATGAATAATTGCCACCACCTCCCCCATATTCCCGGACCCCGATTACCGTTTTTCCTCTGTCCTCCTACTTAGTTTAGGTAGTCCACAAGTTTGCGGGTCTCGGTGCGGTAGAGTTGGGTAAAGGGGCGCATTTCTTCTTGCATGCTTTCGAGGGACGTATCGGGGTGCACCTTAGGCCAGTTGGCATAGTAGGCGTGCCTACCTTGTTGGATCTGTGTCCATTGGTCAAAGAAGTAGGTAACCCCAGCCTGATAGGGCAGGCCTTGGCCCCGAGGCATGCTGACCCGAGAGGCAGACCAGCCAGCTAGCTGGCCTTGTTCAATGGAGAGGTTTTGAACGGGCCCTATTTGCTCCCGGATATTTGTCAGCCAGGGGTTCAAACCTCTCGGCAGGATGTTGACCAGGAATTCTACCTGAAAGGGGGAGGGAACTTCAGGCTCGGACTCGGACAGCATCAGTTCCCGGATTTCGGACTTGACGCGGGTGCGGTACTGAGTGGTACGCTGAACCATTTCCTGATCTTCTCGAGAGAGGGTAGCCATGGCTGCTTGAGGGTTCAAGTCTTCCCTCATGATGGCCTCCCAACTGTCATAAGTGGTAAGGGTGACAAAGTCATACTCCGCCTCTGCCCCTACCGGAAACAGTACTTCGTACAGTTCCCAACGGATGATGTTGCCGGTGGCCTTGCGTTGTTCATGTAGCTTCTTCCAGATCTGCTCGCAGGCGAGGTAGTTGCCTCTTTCTCCTGGCAGGACCTTCATATAATCATAGACGACATAACGGGATTCCTGTGCCGATACATGGCCCAATAGGAGGGTGAGCGCCAGCAGCCCGCTGGCGAGAAAGCGTAAATAATACATCTGATTTAAGGTATTGAGTGAAACGATCATCGGAGCATGCCTGCTTCGACGTCCTCAATATGGCAGATGGCAGAAAAAGGGGGCTGGACTGAGATTGCATTGTATAGCACTCAGATTGCATGTGGGGTTAAGGCATTGTTTATCAGTGTTTTAGGGGTGGGTATAAAACGGGAAATACCCCGCAGGTGCGCGCTATATTCCTTGGCATACCTGCGGGGTAGGGGTGAAATTCTCACATATCAGAATAAGATGTCGCACCTATCAGGCACGCACTTCACTGGGTTTGAGAGAAAATTCTTTTTGAAACACCCGTGAGAAATAGTTGGGATCACTGAAGCCGACGGTGTAAGCGATTTGAGCGACGGTAAGTTGGGTGGTTTGAAGCAAGGCCTTGGCGCGTTGAAGTCGAGCGGTGCGGATGAATAAGGTCGGCGTTTGGCCGGTCAGGGCCTTGATCTTGCGATAGGTCTGGGTATGCCCCAAATGGACGACCTCGCAGAGGTCGTGAACATTGAGTTCCGAGTTTTCTAGGTGTGCTTCTACGTAGTCTCGCAACTTTTGGAGAAACAGTTCATCTAAGGTAGCTGCCTTCGCTGGCGATTCGTTTGTTGTTTCTTCTGCGGCAGGCAGCTCTCGGTAATAAGCTTGCAGTCTTTGGCGATTTTCCAGGATTTTTTCGATGCGGACCAGCAGTTCTTCTCGATCAAAAGGCTTGGTGAGATAGGCATCTGCGCCATGCTTTAGGCCTGATAGCTTGTCGGATTGCGTGGCCTTGGCGGTGAGCATGATGATGGGAATGTGGCTGGTGCGCGCATCGGTTTTGAGGGTTTGGGTGGCTTCGAAGCCATTCATCCCTGGCATCATCACATCACAGATGATCAAATCGGGAATACGCTCTTGTGCCAGTTGTACCCCACTCAGGCCATCCGTCGCGGTGAGCAATTGATAGTCCTGCCCAAGGATTGCCCCCAGATAAGTCGTGACGTCGGGATTATCTTCTATGATCAGTACCTGTGGCTTATCGGGATTTTCGAGGACGAGTGTTTCGGCAGCTTCTACCGTTGCCACTCTCGCGGGGATCTCCAGTGGCGGGGCTTCCGCAAATGCCTTGGGCGTCTCGATACCCTGTTGAATGGGCAACCAAAAGGAGAAGTTGCTTCCCTTACCTAAAGCACTTTGAACCTCAATTTGCCCGTCCATGCGCTCAACCAAGGCTTTGACCAGCGAAAGGCCTACCCCTGAGCTTCCTTCTTGTGCAACTGCACTTCCCTGATAGAAGCGATCAAAAATATGTGGCAATTCTTCTACAGGAATGCCGGGGCCCGTATCCCGAATCTGAAAATTGAGGCGATTAGCTTGGGCTTCTTCGGTTTGGACTTCTGAAATATCCAGGACGACTTCTCCTCCCGGCTGAGTGAATTTCAAGGCATTGCCAAGTAGGTTGTAGAAGATGTCCTGAATTCTTTCTGGATCATAATCCATGACGAGGGTTGAGAGATCGGTTTCTACGCGCAGGTTAATGCCTCGCTCATCAGCCAGCGAGCGAAATGACTCGGTAACATATCGCAAGTAGGCGATGATGTCTCCCTGAACCAGGTTCATGGACAGGGTATGGGATTCCAGGCGTGCGAGGTCGAGCAGCTGATTGATGAGACGGAGCAGTCGATGCCCATTGCGTCGAATCAGGCTACCTGTCTGAGTAAATTCATCTGGTAACTGGTTGGCCATGCCCAAAATGACGGTTAGCGGCGTACGGAATTCGTGGGAGATGTTGGTAAAGAAGGTTGACTTCATTTCGTCTATTTGCCTCAACTCCTCCTGCCGCTCCCGCTCCCGCTCAGTTTTAAGGGCCTCTTCTCGCAGGCGAATCCGTTGTCTGCTGCGAAGAAATAAGAATGTAGCCAAGGCAATCCCCAAAATTCCCAAGACAATATAGTTGCGCGTGGCGAGCCGCTGTTGGTAGGCCAGTTCGGTGTCATAAGCCTGCTGGGCAAAAGCCAGGCTATCGGTGAATTGCTGCCGATCGAAGTCGAACTGCATTTCGGTTGCCGTGAGCTTTTTAATGTTTTCTTCATTGAAGAGGGAATCTCGAATGGCGATGTGCTGCTGATAGGCTTCGTAGGCTTTGGCGGGTTGATTTAAGCCGTCGTAGGCCCGCCTTATCAAACTAAGCGCTTCACCTTGGAGCAAGGGATTACCGGCAAGCTTGAGCATGGTGAGCACCTGTTGGCCCTTTTCCAGTGCGCCCTTGTAGTTTCCTTGGATAAGCTCGATTTCAGCCAAAGAATAAATGATTCCCATCTCTCCAGGGAGATAGCCCATTTCCTGCGTCAGTTTTCGGGTGTCTTGAAGGGTGGTTCGGGCTTCTTCATATCTGCCTAGTGCGATTAATGCCTTTCCTACTTGTGCGCTTGCATTCGCGTAAGCAGTCTGATAGTTAAGCTCTTGAAGTAAGGGGAGGCTACGCTCGTACTTGTGTAGTGCTTCCTCCGGATTGCCCTTGGATAGCAGGACATTTCCGATCCGGGCCAGGGAAGTGGCTATTCCCTGTTTAAAATCGATTAACTCATTTAGCTCGAGGGCGCGCTCATAGTATTGCAGGGACTTGTCATAATCTTTTTGAAGGAAGTAGTTTCTCCCGAGGTTAGCGATGAGCATATTGGCCATCATGGTATCCTCAGCCTGCAGGGCAATGGTAAGACCCGTTTCGTGGGCCTCTAAGGCAGCTAGGTAGTTGGACTGGCTTATGTAGGCATTACCTGCTAGGTTCCAGCTAATGATCACTCCTTGTACATTGCCTTCTTGCTGAAATAGGTTTCGAGCCTCAGGGATCAGGGGGAGAGCATCCTCGGGTTTGGCCTGATCCAAATATGCCACAATGAGATCTACATATAGTTTGGGAGGAAAGGGGTAATTAGGCAAGGCTTGGTATAAGGAAACGGCGGAATCTAGCATTTTTTCCGCTGCGGGAAGGTCATAGAAGAGGCTATGCATTTGGCCTATGGTGTAGACGCTTCTTGCGATGCCAAGCGGCCAATTCAGCTCTCTTGCGAGGGCAGCCGCATCCTGAGCAACTTGCATGCCCTCCTGAAGATCAGTAGCCCACAGACTCGTCGCCAGGCGGTTCATATTCCAAACCTGTAGGGTGTCCTCTTTTCCATTGGCGATCTCCTGACGCAGAGAGTCGAGATAGGGAGAGGTAGGAGCAGCTACTTGGCTAAAAGCGCTATGGCACATAGCATAGAAGAGAAGGACTAGTAAGGGCCTCATCTTGACAATTGGTTAGGGGTTCTGAAATTTTCAGAATATAGTAAATATTCCTTACCACCTTAGGTACAATTCAACAGGTAGGGACAAACCAATAGCTTCTTGGAGTTCCTATGGCAAAGTGCAGAGTT
>CAZFPQ010000233.1:5217-11430 GCA_964521065.1 uncultured Bacteroidia bacterium
GGCAATATGACCTGAATAGATGGAGATACTCAGGAATCAATGGCAGGGGGGCTGTCTCATTTGCGTTGCATGGCTTTCCAAGCAGTAGGCCTTGGCTAGGCCTCTCATCAACCTGTAATTGAATTTCCTCCAGGGTTCAAAGCAGGCAAATCGACATTTGGCAAGTTTGCCGCATCTATTATTCCTACAAAATAGAAATTTAGTAATGGTCATGTGTTTATTTTTCCTACATTTAGGAAAAATACTTTTGTGCATGAAAGGCAATCACCTGGGAGAGTTTGAAGAGATCGTGCTCTTGACCGTCGCAATTTTATTTGATGAGGCTTATGGGGTGGCTGTTCGCGAAGAGATTCAGCGTCGCATGGAAAGGAAGGTGAGTCTAGGTGCCATGCATGCAACCCTGGTACGGCTGGAAGAAAAAGGCTTTTTACGGTCTCGCCTGGGAGATTCGACGGCAAAGCGGGGGGGCAAACGCAAGCGTTATTTTCAGGTCACCCGTGCGGGACAAGAAGCCTTAACCGATACGCGAAAGGTACGCGAAAGCCTGTGGGGAGATGTGCCTGGAGCAGCGTTTGGCTAGGGGAATCAAAGGATGTCTCGCCTTTTGCCGCGTTTCCTTAGCTCACCTACCGTTTGTTCTCCTTTCCGTCTGATTGTTTATCAGGGGAAATCCACCGGTCATCAGTCTTTTGTACCCTACACTCCACTCATGATTCATCCACCCAAGCTTGCCCAACGATTTCTCCATACCTTTTGTCGCCCTGACCTCGCTGAGGACATCCAAGGGGACCTGGATGAGTCGTTTGCAGATTGGGTAGAAATAGATCCCACTTCCAAAGCTCAATGGCGGTACTGGCGCGAGGTCCTCCTGCTGTTCCGCCCTGGCATCATTCGTTCACTTTCCCTCCCATCGTCCATTTACCTACCCATCGATATGTGGAAAAACTACGTTAAGACCGCTTGGCGACAGATGAATCGGCAGCGTCTCTTTACCGCCCTGAATGTGCTCGGGTTAGCTACGGGCTTGTCGGTTTGTTTGCTGATCATCATGGTGCTGGTAGACCAGTATAGCTATGATCGCTTTCATGTGCATAAGGATGATCTCTATCGAGTCCTGTCTGGACATGGAGAAAAGGGAGACGAGCTAAAGGTCAATTACGCGAGTTCGCCCTTACCTCTTGCGGAAGAGTTGAGGCAAAACTATTCATGGGTATCACATAGCGTAGGATTCATCCAAACGTGGCCCGACCTGATCTATCATGAAAAGCCCTTTTCTCGCTCGGGGATCTATGCAGATAGCAACTTTCTGCAAGCCTTTTCTTTCGGATGGCTCAAGGGGGATAAACGAAAAGCCCTAGATGCTCCCAATCAGATTGTGCTTACGGCAGGGACCGCACGAGATATTTTCGGGACTATGCCGGAATTAGGAACCTTAGTAGAAGTGGATGGGCTAGGGGAGTGCACCCTGGTAGGGCTGATGCCCGATGTTCCTATCCGCTCTCATTTGCAATTTGATTTTCTCCTATCGATTTCTTCCAAATCCGATCTTGCCACTTATGATTGGGAGCAGGTCTGGATGCCGCATGTCTTTGTCCAGCTTAGGCCAGGTACTGATCCCAGGTTACTCGATGAGGCACTGGCTTCTATTGCCCAAACCCGCACAGAGCTGAGCGAGGATATGGCCTACGGATTTGCGGCCCAAGCTTTCTCAGGGATTACCCCGGGGAGAATGGATATCAGCAATGATTCTGGCAAAAACTTTCCTGCCTTGATTTTACATTTGTTGGCAGGGTTTGCTCTCCTGATCCTGGTCTTAGCGGGGTTTAACTATACCAATCTCTCTACTGCCCGCGCCCTGCGTCGTGCCCGCGAGATCAGCATTCGCAAAGTCGCAGGCGCCCGACGGCCTCAGATTATTGCGCAACTGCTGGTGGAGTCGGTGTTGATCAGCGTATTGGCCCTTGGACTGGCCATAGTGATGCTGGAATACCTGATCCCTGGTTTCTATGGCTTGGACCCTGAAATCACCAAGTTTTTCAACCTAGAGCGTACTCCTTGGCTGTACCTGGGATTCTTTGGATTTGCGATTCTCGTAGGGGTATTGGCAGGCTGGATCCCGGCCCGTTTTCTTTCTGCCTATCAGCCTGTGGAAGGGCTTAAAAAACTCAAAAACCTAAACAAGCTATCCTATCGTAACCTCAGAAAAAGTCTCATTGTCATACAGTTCATCGTATGTTTTGCCTTTACCTTGACCACCCTCACCATTCTACAGCAGAAAGAGCATCTCCTCTCTGTCGATTTGGGGTTGAATACGGAACATGTGGTCAACGTAGAGCTACAAGGAGTAGCCTTTGAACGCTTTGCCACTGAGGCCAAGCAGGTTCCGGGGGTTGCCAATGTTTCTGCCTCTCATATCATTCCTCTGGCCAACATATCCACACAAATTGCCTTGGGAATTCCAGGCGAATCAGCCATTGGCTTTGATTACAATCGAATAGCCGGAGACTACCTGAATACGCTGGATATAGAACTGCTAGCGGGAGAGGATGAAGTGATTCTTCCGGTGGAGGGCAAGCCAGCAAGAACCTGGATCAATCAGCAGGCAGTTGCTAAACTGGGATTTGCCTCAGCGGAAGAGGCCGTGGGGCAGCTGCTGTACGAAAAGCCCCACCGGAATGATTCCACTGAGGTTCCCAAGCAATATAGAATTGCGGGGGTCGTGAAGGATTTTCACTATCGGAGCCTTAACAATGCCAACAGTCGGCTGAATCCTACCGCCCTCATCGTGGGAAGTGACGTCTCCTACGCCAATGTTCTACTCGATGGGCAGAATCTGAGCGAGACCCTCGAAGGGCTAAAAGGAGTTTGGGAAGCACAGCAGTCTCAAAAGGTATTTAGCTATCAGTTTTTTGATGAGAAAATAGAATCAGCTTTTATCCTATTCAACCTGGCTTCGAAAGTGCTGGGGCTGGTAGGTATTTTGGCTGTGATCATTGCCAGTATGGGCTTGCTGGGCATGGTGGTGTACGCAGTTGAAGGGCGAATGAAGGAGGTAGGCATCCGAAAGGTACTAGGCGCATCTATGGATAGTTTGATCTGGCAGTTGTCTCGAGAGTTTGTCATCTTACTCGGGATCGCCGCGGTGATTGCCTTGCCCCTCTCTCTGTTTGTCAACCAACAATGGTTGATGAGTTATTCTTTTCGCATCCCCCTAAGCCTAAATGTCATTCTGCCTACTCTTGCAATCGTAGGAGCCCTCAGCTTATGGGTAATTCTGTCTCAGGCCATTCGCGCCGCCCGTGTCAGTCCCACTGACATACTCAGCGAAGAATAAGATATCGGAGTATGGCGTATGAGCTAGGCTGTTCAGTTTGGTAGAAAACTCATCCGGCACTTTTTAAGTACTTCGACAAAAGAAATCGGGGTATGGCGGTACGGGGTATGGATATAAAGGTGAATTAATACAGCAACATACCCCGTACTCCCGTACCCCGATTACCGTTTTTCTTATGTCTGCTTTTAATCCCTAAACCTTGCCTGGATGTACCGTGGAAAGACTCCCAAGTAAGCCGTTGATTATTTTCCTATTTTAGAAAATCAATGAATTAGGAGAAGGGAATGTCTTGGAGAGCCTACATGGTGATCGCCCTGATATGGGGTCTTGGCCTGCTACCTAGAATGGGGATTGCGCAGCTTCCTTTTGTCGCCCTCGGTGACCAATATAACCCCATTTCCTTACCAGGAGATTTGGAGCTACATGACGTGGTAGAGGACGATAAGGGAATGCTGTACGTAGCCACCGATCAGGGGCTGTTTCGCTATGATGGAAGTACATTTGAGCAACTAGATCATACCTGTGGGATCATCAATGATACCCGCGTAGGGGATCTCCTATGGGATTCTACCCAGCATACCCTGTGGCTTTGCTCTGACGAAGGCCTGCTTGCGTATCATGCGACCCACGATCAATTTGAGCTTTTTCAACACGATCCAGAGGACCCCACTTCGATCAGTTTCAATGAGGTCAAAGTCTTACTCAAGGATCAAAAAGGTCAATTTTGGATTGGCACGGATGGAGGAGGGCTGAACCTGATGGACCAAGAAACTGGTACCTTCCAGCGATTTCAGTTTGATCCTACGGATTCGCTTTCCTTGACGCATAATAATGTGATCTCTCTGGGAGAAGCGGCCGATGGGATGATCTGGATAGGAACCTGGCATGGCTTGAATAGCCTGGACCCAGAAAATGGAGAGGTACGCCGGTACCTGGATGGGCTGGAATGGGATGCAGTCAACCACATCTGGGCGGTCGTAGAAGCTAGGCCTGGGGTGCTTTGGCTGGCCATGGGAT
Source organism: uncultured Bacteroidia bacterium (assembly GCA_964521065.1). Classification (GTDB taxonomy): domain Bacteria; phylum Bacteroidota; class Bacteroidia; order J057; family J057; genus CAYVAP01. Next base: position 9,569 of record CAZFPQ010000233.1, read on the forward strand.
ATGGCTATGAGTTTGATACGCGTACCTATCAGGAAACGGCTATGCCCCAACTGGTAGCGGAGCAGACACAGGGGGCCCCCACCAACCGCATCATCAAGGATGAGGGTGGGACCCTTTGGTTATGTGGTGAGTTTGGGGTGATACAATATGATCCTGACGGTCAGATTGCACATGATAAGCTTGCAGCAATCAATCCCGATGAAAAAACGGTGCGGCGTGTCTTCATTGATGCCAATCAAAACATATGGGCTTTGACAACCAGTGGGTTATACGTCAAAAATCCCTATCGCAAGCCCTTCCAGACCCTGTCTCACGATTCGCGTAACAACTTCGCCCTTTTCCTAAAGGGGGATACCCATAATTTTGAAAACCCGGATGGATCCCTCACGCGCCTGGACCTGGCTTCTAGTGAGCCTTATTCACAAACCTTTGAGATGCCTAGCAAGGGGGGAAATCGCGCAGGCCAGCTCAGAGAGATACGCGAGGTGAATGGGGAATTGCTCATGGTACATACCCATACGCTTACCCGGGCTCGCTCAGATTTCTCTCAGCTTCAGACCATCCAGCTTGATTATACGGGCATGGACCCAGATGCAGAGGTGAATCGCTGCCTGGAGGTAGATCACCTAGGGCATGTCTGGCTGGGGACCATCCTAGGACTCAACCACTTTGAGCTGTCTGATCCTCAGAAAACCTTTTTCCGATATGAACACCGACCGGGAAACCCTAAGAATATTGGATACTATCACTTTACACAGCAGGTACTCACCGATAGCAAGCAGGACATATGGGTGGCTTCTTTGGGGGATGGGTTAAAGAAATTTGTTCCACAAGACAGTTCCTGGGTGCATTTTCGATCTGACCCTAGGGATTCAACCTCGATCCTGAGCAATTTCATTAACTGTATCTATGAGAGCCAAAAGGGAGATTTGTGGATAGGGAGCAAGGCGGGATTGAGCCGATTGACGAATAATGAGACTTTCATCAATTATGCGATAGGTCAGGGACTCACTTCGAATAATGTGCATTCCATCTTGGAGGATGTGCATGGAAACCTTTGGCTAGGCACCACCAACGGCCTCTTTGTGTTTTATCCTGATGAAGAACGGTTTCATAGCTTTGACCGAGAAGACGGCTTGCCCAGCAATAACTTTCACATGGGTTCAGCTTTGGCCTGGCGAGATCAATTGCTCTTTGGCAACGATGAGGAGTTGCTGATTTTCAATCCTGATGAGATCGTATACAACCCCATCCATCCCCACATCCGGCTCACGGATATCTTACTTGACAACGAAGAAATTAAAGATCCTAGTCAAAGCGAGGCGGCTAGTAACTACACTGAGCAAATTACCCTATTCCCTCAAAACCAGAAACTGACCATTCATTATCAGGCTATTCACTTTCAAAATCAGGAGAAATGCCAGTATGCCTATATGCTGAAAAACTTCGATGGGGACTGGAACTATGTGCATGATGAGCGAGTAGCTACCTATACCAACCTGCCACCTGGAGAGTATACCTTCCGGGTAAAAGCGAGCAATAACGATGGAATCTGGAGCCATCACATACGCGAGATAAAAGTTGTTGTGCAGCCCTCTTTTTGGCTTACCCCAGCTGCCTATCTGCTATATGTGGTCATGGTCATGGTGATCTTTGGAGGTGGCTATGCCCTTACCCTATTCTTTCTGGCTGGGCGTAACCGAAAGAAGTTTGAGCGAATGCAAAGGGAGGAATCTGAGCGGATGAATCAGGCCAAGCTCCGATTTTTTACCAACATCAGCCATGAGATTAGAACGCCCCTGACGATGATCGTCAGCCCCCTAGAAAAGGCCATGGCCACCACCTCTCCCCCCAACTCTAAG
>CAZFPQ010000234.1:0-3575 GCA_964521065.1 uncultured Bacteroidia bacterium
AATGGTTCTCCTGATTTACCCCTCTGTCTCTCGTACAATGTCAGCGCCCAATGCCTTGAGGCGCCCTTCAATGTTTTGATAGCCCCGATCGATTTGCTCAATATTGTAAATTAAGCTTTGACCTTCGGCTGAAAGGGCAGCGATCAACAGGGCAATCCCTGCTCGAATATCAGGGCTACTCATGGAAATACCCCGCAGCTTTTGCTGACGAGCCAGTCCGTTGACCGTAGCTCGATGAGGGTCACACAGGATGATTTGAGCCCCCATATCGATGAGTTTATCTACGAAAAACAGGCGACTTTCAAACATCTTTTGATGGATCAATACCGATCCCTTACACTGAGTGGCCAAGACCAATACGACACTCAGCAAGTCAGGTGTAAATCCCGGCCAAGGGTGATCAGAGACCGTCAGGATGGAGCCATCAATGAAGGTTTCTATTTCACATATATCTTGCTGATGGACCAGCAAATCGTTTCCATCTACGTCAAGCTTTACCCCTAGACGGCGAAATATTTCTGGGATATTTCCCAAGTAGGCCACGTCTGCATCTTTGATGCGGAGTTCTCCCTGGGTCATCGCTGCCATCCCAATGAATGAACCCACTTCGATCATATCCGCCAATAAACGATGCTCCGTACCGCCAAGACGTTCTACTCCTTCAATCGTCAAGAGATTAGAGCCAATTCCTTGAATCTTGGCCCCCATACGTACCATCATTCCGCAAAGTTGTTGTAAGTATGGCTCACATGCTGCATGATAGATGGTGGTGGTTCCCTCGGCCAGTACGGCCGCCATGACTAGGTTGGCGGTCCCAGTCACCGAGGCTTCGTCCAAAAGCATGTACTTGCCTTTCAATCGGCCCTCGCTACTCACTTTGAACAAGCCCTGATCCGCATCATACTCAAATTGACCTCCTAGCTGCTGAAATCCCCAAAAGTGGGTATCCAAACGACGGCGACCAATCTTGTCTCCACCTGGCCGGCTGATAAATGCCTTGCCAAAGCGGGCCAAAAGAGGGCCGACCAACATGATAGACCCGCGCAGGCGACGTGCTTTGGCCCAAAAGTTAGAAGATTCCAGGTATTCAAGGTCTATATCGTCGGCCTGAAAGCGATAGCTATCTCCGCTAAGTTTGTCCACTTTGACGCCCATGTCTCGCAAAATGTCGATCAGTCGGTTGACATCGACGATGTCGGGCAGATTGGTGATGGTGACAGGTTCTGCGGTAAGAAGAGTGGCACAAAGGATCTGAAGAGCTTCATTTTTAGCTCCTTGAGGGGTAATTTCTCCAGAAAGGCGTTGACCTCCCTTGACGCGGAAGTATTCCATAGTCGGATATTGTGAGGCGAGAGTTGGGGATGGTAAGGAACACTCAAAAAATAAGTTATGCTTTTTTGGTTGGCCTTTTGCCCCATCTCTTCGTCAGAAAATCCTCCCTTGGCTCGCTTGGGTCGATTTTCCTTCCTTGATTTGGGACAAAATTCCTACGCAAAAGTGACATGTTATTTTTTTCCTGTTCCTAAAGATTAATTTTTTGATGGGCGAAAAGCCAGATACTCATTCTTTCTTATTCTGCGAGGTATCTAGATCTGCCAAAGCAACTTGGTATAAAAGTAGTGTTCAGCACGAAATTTTTTCAAGGATTTGAAGGAACGTCTGACATACTCGAACATGCGTGGGCTTTCTTTCGATTAATCGATATTCTCTTGAAAGTATAGCCTCTGGTTGGTCATATCGAAGGCACAAAGTTGCCCCATGCCATCTCGATAGCGAGCAAAACAACCATTATCGATGTCCAATACTTGGTCTTGCCCCAAGGCTGAAAGCATCTCCGTAATCTCATCTGACATGATGGGAGTGTGGCCGTGGACTATGATTCGGTTTTTGAGCCAATTCCAGTTGATGTCATCATACCACCACCGGATCCACATCATGGAATAAGAGTCGCTTAGGGGATTGTGCAGCTTCCATAAAAATGCATCGCTGTTTTCTTCTTCAGAATCTGAGCCCACAAAATTTAACCCAGCATGAACCAAAATATATTGGTCAACCTCAAAATGGGTATCCATCTGGTCCATGTAAGAGAGATAGGATTCTGGAATCTCTCTAGGCTCATTTAGCCCAAAGGAATGCAAGGTTTCTTTTCCTCCATTATTCAACCACAGTTCAACCTCGGATTGCTCTCTACTTGCAGAAATCATCATTTCCTCATGATTGCCTCTAAGGCAACGAAGTTGATACCCACTTTGGCTTAACTCCATCATGTAGTCCAATACTCCTTTAGAATCTGGACCTCGATCCACATAATCTCCTAGCAAATAAAGGGTATCATCAGGGTTCAATTTAACCTGTTCTTCGACCAGATAGCGAAAGGTTTTGGCACAACCGTGTATATCAGAGATGGCAATATTGCGCATGACAAAAGGGTTTAGGCAACGAAGTTAAAGGCTCCAACTAGCAATTTGAAATCCACATCAAGTCAAAAAAACAACTTCTCCATTTTCCACAGTGATCTGATGCATGACCATGGAATAAAAACTGAGTCTGATGTGCAAAATGAGGCTTTTTCTGGCGTAGCATACACATGATAGGTCAAGCAAAAAGGGAATATTATTTTTCGAGTCCTACTAAGCCTAAATTCAAACAATCAGTGGTGATGATGGCTTTTATTGAAATAAAAGTGTTCTTTGTTGAACCACAGATCAAACATTTTACCCCACCCAACCTTCCAAAAAACCAAACGAGATGACCCACACTAAGTCATTACTATTCTTCCTACTGGGCATAACTTTGATGGCTTTCATGGCTTGTCAACCTGAAGCCAAGACCGAAGACCAGGCTGAAGAGACCCAAGAAAGCAGCCCAGCCATCACCTTGACCAAACTAGCCGGCTCTCCAGCCTTTGCGGAAGCTAGCCTCGGCTTGACCTCCGCCACCCCTGGCGATTCTGGCAGCTATGAGTTCGACTTTGAGGTATCAGGATATGAGCTAGGCGCTCAAACCCAGGGACCTGAAGGACTCGCCAATTCAGGTAAAGGACAACATATCCACTTCATCGTCGATAATGGCCCTTACTCTGCACACTATGACCCCACCTTCACGACAGACAAGCTTCAAGATGATGGCAACCATGTGGTACTAGCTTTCCTTTCTCGCTCATACCACGAGAGTGTAAAGAACATGGGTGAGCCTAGTTCATGGGCTGTTGCTCAATATCAAACCGGTGAGGGGGAGTACGAACAAGCAGATTTTACCGCTCCCCACATGTTTTATAGCCGCCCAAAGGGTACCTACAAGGGCGCAGACACCAAGAAACTGCTGCTTGACTTCTTTTTGCTGAATACCACCCTGAGTCCTGATGGCAACAAGGTACGTGCCACCATCCAAGGGGAAGAATTTATGATTGACGAATGGGCTCCTTATGTGATTGAGGGTCTACCGATGGGAGAAATCAGCATCAAACTTGAGTTGATCGACGCCGAAGGCCAACCTGTTCCCGGTCCCTTTAATGTGGTGGAACGCCAAGTAACCCTAGCAGAGTAGTATCAGTTAACAACCATGCTAAGGAACAC
>CAZFPQ010000234.1:3675-11354 GCA_964521065.1 uncultured Bacteroidia bacterium
AGGCCGACTTTCCTTCCTTGATCTGGAACAAAACTCCTACGCAAAATCGACATGTTATTTTTTTGTGTTCCTAAAGTTGGTAGAGGTTGTGGCCTCTACCAACTTTTTTGTCTATTTGCCTCATGGCAATCCACCAACTCCTCGCAACCATTGATCCGGGTAATGTCTACTGGGTAAAAACTGAATGGGATCGCCAATGCGAACGCCATCAACTGAAGCGACCTAGGGTCAAACGCTGGAGTAAATCCATGCGTGGCTTGGTCGCGATTTCCGCAGAGGGAAATGCAGGTAGAGTTGAACAGGCTGCACTAGAAATGCGAACCTTGCATCATGTCATCCGCTACTTGAGTAGCTTCGAATTTGAGTCAGGTCAAGGACTTCAGCAAATGGAGCAAGCCTTGGGAGAACTCCCTTTACCCGAATTTCAACACGCCAAGGCTTTTCGAGCGAGCTGCAATCGAGTGGGGAACCATGAATTCGACAGCTACCAAGTGATGGTTTTGGCGGGGCGTCAAATTCAAACCCGCTTCGGGACCCCGGTAGACTTAAAAAACTACGATTTAGATCTCCGGATTGACTTATACCAAGAGCAAGGGTGGATTGGATTTCAACTTACACGCAAGCCCCTCAGTCACCGCTTTGAGCAACGTACCTACCTTAGGCGAGCCTCCCTCAAGACTTCGATTGCCTTTACCATGCTCCAGATGGCTGATCTTCCCTCGCCAGGAACCTACCACCTACTCGATCCATTTTGTGGAGCAGGCACCATCTTACTCGAAGCAGGGACGCTCTACCCAACCCTTCAACTGTTGGGAAGTGATCAACACGAAGAACCTGTCAAAGGCAGCATTGAAAACCTTCAAATTTACGGGTTGGCCCATCGAAGCCATGTCAAAGTCGCAGATGCACGAGAACTGAGTCAAACTTTCTCCCCGGAGTCAGTAGACTTCATCGTCACCAACCCGCCTTATGGACTAAGAATGGGCCAAGGCCTCAACATGAAGCGGTTCTATGAGCTATTTCTCCGAGAGGCCATTCAGGTGCTAAAACCTTCTGGCAAGCTGGTCATCTTGGTGCTTAAATCTGGCATGCTTCGACAAGCAGCAAGGGCAAGCGGATGGCAGATTGACGATTCTTATCCCATTGAAGTAGGCGGAAAATCACTGATTATTTTTCGCCTTCGCCGCCCAGCGTAACACCTGTGTACGATTTGTTATCATTCGTGTAGTTGATTCAATATCTGTGGCATCCAAATGGGTATCATAACCGTAAATTATGGTAAATGATTAACCCATAAATTCTTGTGCCATGAGAATGATTTCATTGATAAGCCTAGTACTGGCCCTCGGTTTAAGTTTAAGCTCTTGTGCCGTCATTCGTCAAGGAGAAGTTGGTGTCAAGCGAAAGCTGGGACGTATCAACGATGCCCCTTTGATGGAAGGTCCCCGCGTTTATAACCCGTTCACTTCCACCATCTTGAGGGTCCCCGTTCGAACCGTAAACCTCGAAGTTCGCCTACCATTACCTAGCAAAGAAGGTCTGACCATCAACTCTGAGATTTCCATTCTATACCGCGTAAAGCCAGCCTCTGCTCCCTTATTGATACAAGAAGTAGGAAAGCGCTACGAAATGGAAATGATCATGCCTGTTTTCCGTTCTGCCGCAGCTGACGTCACTGCTCGATTCCTCGCCAAAGACATGCACTCTGGTGCCCGGGCAGTCATAGAAGACCAGATTGCCGAACGCATGAACGAAATTCTAACACCACGTGGACTCGAGATCGAAAACGTCTTAATGAAAAGCATCCAGCTCCCCGCAGGACTTTCTCAAGCCATTGAAGAGGTACTGCAAGCAGAACAAGACGCCCAGCGGATGGAGTTCATCAAGAAGCGAGAAGAAGCTGATGCAGAGCGCCGCATCATCCAAGCTCGTGGCGAAAGAGATGCCCAGGTCTTAGCGGCTGAAGCCAAAGCCAAGCAGATTGAAATTGAGGCCCAAGGTCGAGCCAATGCCATCAAAGTGGAAGCTGAAGCCCAGGCTCAAGCCAATGCTCAACTTCAAGAGTCTATCAGCCCAGAGATTTTACGCTACCGAGCCATCGAAGCCTTCCAATTCATCTCAAACAGCCCCAATAGCAAACTGATCATCACCAACGGCGAATCTCCACTCCTTGGACTTCCTGCCGAGTTGGTAGGCTCAAATTGACTCCGTGAGCTGTAAGGATATTTTCATAAATCAGTAGATACGCTATTCCCCTTTGTCCAGCCTCTAGAGGCTGGACAGCTTTTTATCATCGATGGAAAAAAGCACTAGGATGAAATAGTTGAGATTAAGCATTTGAAATTGCTAATTCCCCATCTAAGAAGCTGGGTAAGCAAGTGACCATAAAAAAACGGTAAGTGGGGTACGGGATAGGTAGTCGGTATTGCTACGTTATTCCGTTTCCCATAGCCCGTACCGCCATACCCCGAATTCTTCTGTCCAAGTCCCTGAGTCAATATGGTATCTGCTTTCGCCTTGTTTTTTCTCAGTTGCTGGGTCATACATTTGGTCATGACCCTCATTTATGGGTATCAGTGGAAAAAGCTACCCTCCTTCACTTCGTCGGATACTCCAAGCACCCTTCCTCCACTTACCGTGCTGATTGCTGCGAGAAACGAAGCTGAAAACTTAGCTACCCATTTGTCACATATTCTTAATCTGGACTACCCTGAGTTTGAGGTTCTCGTAGTAGTCAATCAAAGTACCGATCAGAGTATCAAGGTATTGACTTCCCTCATGAAAAATGATTCTCGCCTCAGGTATCTGGAAATATCAGAAATTCCAGAAGGGTGGACGGCAAAAAAGTGGGCCATACAGCGAGGAGTAGCAGAGGCGACGTACGAAGGGCTGGCCTTGATTGACGCTGATTGTCGACCAGAAGAGAACTGGCTACACGGTATCGGAGCCGCTTTCGCCCAAGGCAAGGAGCTGGTTCTTGGCTTAGGATTTTACCACCGATATCCTGGTTTTTTATCTGCATTCATCCAATACGAAACCTTATACACAGCCTTTCAGTATGTTGGCGCCAGTGAAGCGGGATGGCCCTACATGGGAGTAGGTAGAAACTTAGCGTACACGCGCACCTTTTTCCAAAGACATGGAGGCTTAACGGCATGGCGGGACAGGTTGTCAGGCGATGATGACCTGCTGGTAGGAGCACACGCCAAGTCTGCCAAAACGACAGTTATGGTTTCTTCAGGTAGCAAAACTTGGTCTGAACCTCCTAGAACATGGCGTAGCTGGTGGGCTCAAAAAAACCGTCACCTCAGTGCCTCACAGGTTTACCCCCTCAGAATCAAAGCATTAATAGGGATATACCACCTCTCTCACCTGGGTTTACACCTGGGATTTTGGTTCAGCATGGTCGTTGGGACAACAAACCCATGGCTAATCTGCTTGTACATTATGCAAGTTTTGTGCAAAGGGTGGGGTATCCGCCAAGTAGGACGTCATGATAAGGAACGGCCTTTGCTACTATCCTTGCTAGGCTTGGATTTAAGCTATTTTCTATACAATTTATCCGTAGTCCCGCTCGGATTAATCAAGCGCCCTGAATGGAAGATCAGAATTCCAGAGTATCAAAAAACACCCAGGAAGACCGAAAACTGGTAGCGGATGCCAAAAAAGGTGATAACAATGCCTTTGAGCGCCTGCTGAAAAAATATCGCAAGTCGGTATACTACATGTTGCTCAAGATGGTCAAGAACGCCGATGATGCGGAAGATTTGACCCAAGAAGCTTTTGCCAAAGCGTTTAATTCGATTGAGAAATTCGATTCGAAGTTCGCTTTTTCAACCTGGTTGTTTAGGATTGCCACCAATAATTGTATCGACTTCATACGTAAGAAGAGGGTTCAAACTGTCTCTATAGATCAACCTGTAGAAGGAGATGATGGATCTAGCATGCGTTTCGACGTCAGAGACGAAAACTTGGATCCCAATGAATCCATGCTCAAGAAACAGCGAAAGCGCTATCTGCGCATGGCCATCGACCGCCTACCTGAGAAGTATCGGGTATTGGTGGAGCTTCGCTACTTCCAGGAACTTTCATACGAAGAGGTTGCCAATGAGCTACAAATTCCCCTTGGCACCGTGAAAGCCCAGCTATTTCGTGCTAGAGAATTGCTCAACCAAGAACTCAAAAACATCAAGCCTCAGATGTAAAGCTCACTAATTGGAAGATACAGCTTAGCAATAGCTACGCTAAGCTGGACTCAAATAGATAATTGATGTGCCCGAATCCATGGATTCGGGTATTTTTTTTACCACAAGCAAGAAAACAAAAAATTTTAGCACCCTTTATTTTTACGGTCTAATATATTTTGCTCAAATTAGTAAATGAAGATTTTTTTATGCTCCTTGGGAAAATAACGACGCTTGTATATGACTGGTAACTAGCCTATTGTATTTATTCACCTCAAGCATTACCCTAAGTAATAAGTTCCTTATTCATACTGCTAAATTTTTGCAGCAACTCTAAGGCCAGCTCTATCTGACTAATTGAGATAATTTCCTTTTCTATTTCATCTGCTACCGATCTCCACACATCCAATTATCCATGAGATTCATCATTGCATCTTTGATTGTCTTGCTTGCTCTAGGGGTCCAAGCGCAAACGGATAACCCCACCATTCGAGAATTCGAGGCGGAAAAATTGTATTTCCAAGGCCGGCAGTACTACCAACGGGGCGATTTCAATAGCGCCATTGCTTTTTTTAATCAGGTATTAACCTTAGACCAAGATCACCCAGAGGTATATGAACTGAGAGCTGAAGCATTTTTTCAGCTCGAAAACTACCGCCAAGCTTTTGAAGATTACCGTACAGCTTTACAACTCGAGCCCAATAATGCCGAACTGTACAACAGTGCTGGGGTGGCGGCAGCGCAGCTAAACCAATATGGAGTAGCAATCTCTTATTTTGAGCAGGCACTGATTGTTCAACCCAATCACGCGGGTGCCAAGCGGAATCTTGCGGCAGCCAAAGAGCGTTACAAAGGTGGGCCTTTAGCGATCAATGGCCCAGGTCGTAATCAGCCCGACGATGATGTATTCGATCCCAACAAATTAGTTCCAACCATGTCCATCATGGAACTAGATGCTTGGCCTCTCGACGGTAAACCTTCTAGTGGCTCAAGTATTCCTCAGCAAACCCAGGTCCAGCGCTGGGAATTTGCTGGCGGCAAAACCTATCGGTTTTTGGCGAAACAAATCCATATTGGGGCCCAAAGTGACCCCTACGTTAAACTTGGACGAGTCATCATCAGCAAGAATGAGACAGAAGTATCCATGACCGTTCACAACTTCAGCAACGAAGAATACCCATTACAACTAGCCAGGAGGGGGGATGCTACTTTTTACCTAACTGATCAAGCTTATAGCAAGGTATATCGCCTCAAGGATGTCAGAGGACTTCGGGAATGGAGAAGCGGCAAAACCTATACCATGCGCCCAAATGAGCGTAAGACCTTTGCCCTGATTTTTGATCCCCTACTTCCAGAAGCCAATCAGCTACATTTGTTAGAGGGAACCCTTCCTCGAGAAGGAAGCTGGAACTTTTGGAACATCACCTTTGAAAACTAGCCCAAACCTCGATTCACATGAAAAAACTTATCTTCCTTCTTCTCCCTTTGATACTCTTACCTGCGGTTTCGGCTTATGCCCAGTTGGAAACCTATATGACTCGAGGTAAAGACGCCTACCGTAAGCATCGCTATCAACAAGCCATTACCTACTTTGACCGCGTCATCAAAGAAAACCCAGCCTACACCGAGGTATATGTATACCGAGGCTTGGCCTACTTTGACTCAGAGGATTACTTGGGAGCGGAAGTCGACTTTATGCGGGCATTAGACCTAGCTTATTACGCAGAGAAAACTGGACGATTCAAAGATGGTAAGCCTTATCCTCGTCTCAGTGAAAGGGATGCAGCTAAGTTGCACAACAACCGAGGCCTTGCGCTCTATAGGTTAGAGGAATACGACGAAGCCATGGATGAATTCCGAACTGCGCTGAGACTGGATGGAAGTTTGAAAATCGCTAAAGAAAATTACGAAAAAGCTCGACGCCTACGTCGAGATCCAGATGCTGCGGCAAGAGATCGCGGAGGTCGCTACACAGGGATATACCGTGACCTGCGCCCTCAGCTGCCCTCCACCGTGGTACGTAACAATCGCCCAGCAGTAAGCAGGGAAGAAGCGAGTCGCCGCCGAGGGGTTCGCCTGGTAGAGCAAGGGCTACGTGATCCTAGTCGAGGCCTACGTCCTGAGAAGTTTAGCCGCCGTCGCATTTGGATCGGCAGCAAAGTATTCAAAAACGTGGAGTGGTCTGCGGCCAGTCAAAGCTATATCAGCATTGAGCGAATCGAAATTAATCAAAGCTCTACCTTGGTGACCATGCGGGTAACCAATCCAACCATCCGTTCCGCAGATGTCTGCATTGCAGATCGAGCAAGAGAGGGGAGCTTTTACCTGACCGATTATAGCGGTAGTCGCGCCAGTAAGATTCGCTTCAAGGGCCTGCTAGGCGAAAACATGACCGAATGCCCAGACTTAAGTAAAATTGGAAGCGGCAAAGCCCTGGTGTTCGTGATGGAATTTGAAAAAGTTCCGGATGATATCGGGTATGTCAACTTGATAGAAGGTAGTCGCATGGATGGAAACCAATGGAACTTTTATAAAATAGATTTGACCGAATAGGACATTTTTTCACACAGTTTCCTCTTCCAGCTTCGTTTGGGAGAGGATTTTTTTTACCCTATCTCCAGATATGGGATTGTGTTTGTTCCCTTCTAGGGGTGTATTCGTTCCTCATATCCCGGAGCTTGAATTTTCTTCCTATCTTCACTTTGGTTTTGCTCCGAACAATCGAAACAAAGCCCATTCCAGACTTCTACTAAACTCATCTCCATGCCTATTCTGATTGTTGTCATTGGGGTAGTGGTGCTGCTACTCCTTATCGCTGGACTGCGCCTCCACGCATTCATTGCTTTTGTGGTGGTAGCCTTGGGCATAGGCGTAGCAGAAGGCATGAACTGGACAGATACCATCGCAGCAGTTCAAGAAGGAATCGGAGGAACCCTCGGCTACCTCCTACTCATCTTAGGATTTGGTTCCATGTTAGGCACCCTCGTAGCCAATAGCGGGGCCGCCCTGGTTATTACCCACTTTTTGACTCAGGCCTTTGGTCCCAAAAATTTACAATGGGCCCTCATGCTTACCGGGTTCATCGTTGGAATTCCCATGTTTTATACGGTGGGGTTCATTGTATTAGTTCCCTTGGTATTCGTCATGGCCCAGCAAACCAAGCTTCCCCTAATCTATGTAGGGCTACCCATGTTAGCGGCGTTATCTGTAACCCATGGCTATCTTCCCCCTCATCCGGCTCCCACTGCTTTGGTACATGATTTCGGCGCGGACCTAGGGCTAACCCTGCTATATGGCTTGATTGTAGCCATTCCAGCCATTATTCTCGCTGGACCTATCTACTCCCGCAGTTTGAAGGACCTAAAACCAGAGCCTCGCAGCGATTTGTTTCAGACTCAACACAGCAATCCAGATCAGTTGCCAGGAGTAGGAATCAGTTTGTGGGTAGTGCTATAAGATCAATGTTATTATCCATTTGGATAACTATTCCGATAT
>CAZFPQ010000235.1:0-2638 GCA_964521065.1 uncultured Bacteroidia bacterium
AGGTACGGAGGTACGGAGGTACGGATTACTTTGGAGTATAATACCGTACCCCGCCGTACCCCGTCCAAACATACCCCCGTCCCCCTCTTCCCATTTCCCCCTCAATCATGGAAATGATTGGACCAGGGAAAGGAGGCGAGAGGTAATCCTAGCCTGCCTGGTGTTTTGCTCCTCATAGGTGAGCAGTCCTTGGATGAGGTCCCGATTCAGGCTCGCCAGGTCACCCTGAATGATGATGATTTCGGTGGTGAATTCTGGTCGATGCTCAAAGATCCAAGCTTCAAGCTCGGGAATGATGCTTTTGAGTCGGGCTCGGGCAATGGCGCGCTGCACGCGTGCCTTGATCGGCGGGGGATCGAGGTCTGACTGGGGGCTGACCGATGGGGGGGTGGCCTGGGGTAAGGGAGCGGTAGGCAGGCTTTTAGGGTTCTGGTTAGGGGAAGGCTGGGCCGGATATGTTTGGGTGGGCAGGTCGCCTGGGGGGCTGGTGGTCGTCTGCTTGGGCCAAAACACAAATTGCCCCCCGCGGTGTCCAACTCCAGTCATGGGCTGTCCGATGGGCGTTTGGGCGTGGTCTTGCCATTTCACGTTTTGCGTCAAGCGATCAATCAGTCGCATTACGTTCAGCCCTTCATTTCGATGGGTTTCCAGCAGGTAAAACAATTCCTTGGCAAAGGGACTATGCTCTCCTTTGAAGCCATCCAGCACGACTTCGTTTCGGCCCGAAGCAAAGATCCAGCGAGAAGGATCGCGCTCTAGGTATTTTAGGTGTGTGTCCTGATCCCCTCGAACCATGGTGGCCCCGGCAAAGCAGGAGTCTGCGATCAAAAGGATGTGTTGCAGGTGGCTGGCCGCCTTGACCATGGTTTTCAAGGTGCTATATGGTAGGTAGGTTTCGTATTGGTCATACTTGGCGTCGGTGGGCACCCAATAGCCCTCTTTGAGTTGTTTGTCAAAGTGCCCATGCCCAGAGAAATAGATGAGCAGGTTGTCACCTTCAGGGATGCTGGAGACCAGCTTTCGCATGGCCAGGACGATGTCTTTTAGGTTGGCGCCCTCGTCATACAGCGCGGTAGCCTTGTCCCGCTCAAAGCGGTAATGGGTAGTGAGGAGTTCAACCAATCGTTCTGCGTCTGGCCGGGCGTTGTTGAGGTTGCGGATGCCATCGGTGAGATAGGCATTGATGCCGATGACTAGGAGGTGGTTGGCACCCGATGAGAAGACCTCATCTGAAGTCGATCCACCAAAATCTAGGAATTTTTCTGACATGGCTAGGGCTTGCTGGGTTCAACTTACAAAAAAATAGGCTGCGCTGTTGGGGATTTCATGGGGCTACTTTCTTGAGGGGCGCAGAGCCCGTGCTGCCGGTGAGATCCTTCCGCCCTGCGGTTGTCAGGATGACTCTAGGATTTAGTGGTGGGTGAGCGAAAGCCAGAACATCCGATAAGTGCTCCAATTGGTCATCCTGAGCCTCCCTGGCGAAGGATCTCAACGGCCCTACTTTCCCGAGGAACGCAGAGCCCGTGCTGCCGGTGAGATCTCTCCGCGCTTCGCTTGTCGTCGAGATGGCTCGGGATTATTCGCTGTTCTCTCCCTATTCACGGCGTATATATGTGCTAAAATCGCCGCTCCCTGTTTTTGAACTTAGGCACGCTAAAAGGATAAAAGGTGAGAAACCTAAAAGTTAAAGGGTCCTGGCGATGCGGAAACCGAGGTAGAAGCTCCGGCCGTCGGGGTCGTAAACATTGCGGTAGTCAACGCGACAGCGGCTAGCGTCACCAAGCCAACTGCCCCCGCGGAAGACCCTGTTGGCACCACTTGAGAGGCCTGCAGGGTTATTCTGTGGGCCACTGGGATACTTGCCATACCAATCCTCACACCACTCCCAAACATTGCCTGAGAGATCGTACAAGCCCAAAGTATTGGGTTTCTTCTGTCCTACTGGATGAGTCTTATTGCCACTATTTTTTTCGTACCAAGCATGATCACCTAACTTAGACTCCGAGTTGGTGCCTGCCCAAGTAGTTCGAGTCTTTGCTCCACCACCAGCCGCGTACTCCCATTCGGCTTCGGTCGGTAGGCGGTAACTCAAACCTGTTTTCTGATTGAGCTTCTGGATAAACTCTTGGCAGTCATCCCAAGATACTTGCTCAACGGGTAGATTTTTCCCTTTGAAATGGCTGGGATTGCTGCCCATGATCGCCTCCCATTCGCGCTGAGTAACGGGATACTTACTTAGCTCAAAACTGTCAAGGGTAATCAAGTTGCCCTCTCGCTCGAAGCTTCCTCCTGGAATCTCGACCATTTCTGGTACCGGAAAATCGAACTGAGCGCGAGGAGTTGGTTTAACCTTGGGGGGAGCTTCAGGTTGGCGACTCGCTTCTCCATTGATGAGTGACTCGATGAGCTGCTCGGCTTTTTTAGAGTAAGGACTTTTAGGATGGCGGTCTAAGAACAGCTCATATGCGGTGACCGTATCTTGCAGAAAAGCCTTTTGCCATTCCCGTTCAACCTCTAGTTCCTCAATCTTCTTAAGTGCATCTGCTCTATACTTCCCTTGGGGATATTCCTTCCGATAGCGGAGATAGGTAGATATAGTATTGACCTCCCGAGCCGCCAGCCATAATTCTTCATCCTT
>CAZFPQ010000235.1:2648-11304 GCA_964521065.1 uncultured Bacteroidia bacterium
AAAACATTGAAAAAAAGTTGTTTCTTCATCCTTTCGCTCCTTCAATAGGCTTTGAGCTTCGAACAGATACTGACTACTAGGGTATGCCCGCAGGAAAATCTCTAGCGCAGTGGCGGAATTGGCATTTTTGGCAATAGTAAACCCAGCCTGATCATCCCGCTTAGGGTGAAACACGAATTGCCCGCTCTGGTCTCCGACGCCATAAATATATTCGGCTAATGGTAGTTGTGCCGCGTTTCGAGGAGTATTAGTTATTACATATAATTCAAACTCCCTTGCAGTAAGGGGTTCGCTCCTATTAGTATTAAGTATGGTTCGTATTATCTCAAAAAAGGGGCTATGTCGCCCTGAGATACCATCGAAAACAATTTCTTGACGCCCTGAAGAGATCACTCGACGAGAAGGATTTGACTCACTGAGCTCAATTTGGGCAGAGCGAATAATCATAGTCCCCGAAAAACATGCATCTACTATCAGGTAGATATGGTGGGCCTGCATGTCGGCCAAGATGTCCCGGACACGTGTGTTTGCTAAATAATCTGCTTCGGAATGCTCTGCATCGACTGGTACCCAGAAGCCCTGGGTCCTACGCCTATTCATGCTGCCATGTCCTGAAAAGTAAATCAAGAGGTTATCTTGGCTCGTAAGACGGCTCTCTAACCGATCAAGTGCCGAAATGATATTGCGACGGGTGGCACTCTGATCAAACAGAGATGTTACGTTTTCGGGCTCGAACTGGTACTGAGTAATGAGAATATCTCGGAATGTCTCTGCGTCTCGTCGGGCATTGTTGAGCTGGGAGTGATGGGTATAACTATCGATACCGATCACTAATAAATGATTGGTACGTACTTCTCGGCTAACTTTGGGTTCAGAATCCCAGGATAGGCTTTTTTTCTTCTTAGATAGATCTTGGTCTTCGTGGGCGGACGGATTTATTTCTGCTCTTTGATCGAAGCTAGGCTGTTGAGTGGGCCATGTCTTCACTGATAAAGACTGGAGCGTCGCATTCGCCGCGCCTTGATAATCTCTGTTTTCCCGAAGTAGGTACGGAGATTGGGGATCCTCCCCTTCTTCAACCATCTGGGCCAATGATTGCTCTCCCCTTCGATAAAAATTTCCTATTTGATATCTTTCACGTAATGCTACAGTAGCTTTTACAAACGCTCCTTTGATACTCTGTCCATTTGATAACTGTTGATAGAAAAGTGCTGCAAATGTTGCGGCAACATTGTCAGTTACAGCCCTGGCAGATGCAATGACAACCTTCACGTCTGCCTGATGCAGGGTTTGGATATGCCTGTTTGTTGCGCATGCGTTGAGAAAGACCAAGTGTACACCTTGATCTTTCCCTTTGTATTGACTGAACAGTCTTGCTAGTCCTTGGGCAAATGGGGTCTGGATCTGGCCGTCTCGTTCCCCTCCTATTTCAATCGCGTCCCCCTCCATGTAACCAGCAAAATGGAATAGGCGGATATTTCCACGGTTCTTTAAGAAATGTTTTTCGATTGACCGAAAGTTAGCCTCAATGACAGTGCGAACTTCACAGTAGTTTTGATCAGACAATATGTCATCAAGCTGTCGCCGTTCGCGGTCAAGTTGTTCGAGGTATAGACCTGGACGAGTGCTATTTGCAAAAGCTAGTAATATGATTGAAGGAACGTTGGGAAGAGGAGCGATTGGCTCAGATAGATTGCTCACGCCCATTTCTTCCAGAAAGCGATCAAGAAGACTGAGTCCCTCAGTGTCAGGCTGAAAGGTTGGGTTTTCTTTTGCTTCCAAAGCGAGGAAATATTCCCAAATAGATTTATGAGCAAACTTGAGGTTCCCTAATGCATTGCGATTTAAGAGGGATTTATCTCTCATCCATACAGTAGAAAGATCCAAGTTGTGAGTACGACCCAATAATTTCAGTTCGTCTGGTGTGAGGTATTGGTGATTGTTCTGTGTCCAGTTGGTGTAAATCTGTAACGCAGCGGCTTGGGAGTATTGATGTAGGCTTTGTTTGAAGCCAGGAGTGATACCCGGCTTATTTGCCTCACGCTCAAGCCAGCGATCAACCATGACTTGATATATCTGGTAAGAATACTGATACTGAACTTGAGAATCTTGGATCAGATCATCTAAGTGGGCTAACAGCATGGGGCGGGCTGTCAGATTGAAGAAACCTTGAATAATTGCTTGAGCTCGACGTCTTTTATTCCTCCCGAAATAGCCGTATTTCTTGTTGAGATAGCGGCGGATGTCACGGTCGTCAAATGGAGATATGTAAAGTGTGCTCAGAGTGTGGTATCCGCCTTTAGGACCTCTTCGCCTGACACGAACCTCTCCAGGTGTAGTCATTTCATTCGGAATGAACTGAGTCCTACAGGTTATTACTACACATCTAAAATCCGCAACCTGCCAAAGTAACTCATTTATACGTCCCCCAAAGTCTTCTAAGGCTCTCTTATCCTCATCTAAACCATCGAGCAGGAGAATTGTATTGTAGGCCTTTCCGTTATTCTTTAGCTTCTCTATCTTATCATTAACCTCATCATCATAAGCGGCGGAAAGGGGATAAAGTCGAATCTGGCATTCCTGATCCCACCAACGTCTCCTGTAACGCAGGTAAAGGTTGATCATGAAAGTGGTTTTACCCGTACCAGTCCCACCTAACACCAAAAAAAATTTTTGTTCATTTCTGTTCGAAAACCCAGTTTTTAGAAAAAATGGAATAACAGGTTCTTTATAAGTATTAGAATCTCTAATCTCATCTTTGTCAGAAGGAGGACTATTCTGTGCTTTTGTTTCGATATAGTAGCGCTGGGCATCTGATATTTCCCAATCCTCAAAAAAAGGTCTTAATTCACGGCTGGTTCGCAGTGTTGAATATAAGGCTGTGATGAGACCCCACCCTGGCAAGAAGTTTAAGCTCTCGGAAAAAATGGCCGGAAGCATTTGGACTGCAGGTTTTAGAGTCTCCTGTATGAGCAGCCATCTTTCCCTAGTACTTACTTTAAGAGAGCTTTCTACTAGCTGCGTAAGCACTGTATCTTCAATGAAGATATTTGGAGGCCATATACGCTTTATATCTTTGCGTATATCCCTCCGCTCTCTCCAGTCGTCAGCTAAGACGAATTGATTTGTAATTCGATATAGCTCGAATATTAATCCGCCAATGCTGTTTTCAACGTACTGACTCTTACCTGTTGAAAGCAAATCATCCAGAATTGTACGAATAACCTTACTCGTGTTTTCTGGTGTCGCACTTATCAACTCTGATCTCGTGATATGTGGTATCTCTCCATTCTGGAACCATTCAATTTGAAGCAACAGGTTTAGCTTCTCAGGGGTTAGCAGTTCATAGGACGGATAATGTTTTTCCAAAGCTTCAGCTAATCTTAGGCTGAAATTCCAGTCTAATTCAGGATAAAAGGCACACGTGCATACCCATGTAAACAGGTCTTCAGGGAGTAATTCTTTGAGGGAGTCGACAGACAGTTGCCCAATGGGTAGAGTTGGTTCTAGGTTTTTCCACTCCCACCATTCTAACCTCTGCTTTAAGTCAAAGGAGTCGATTAGCGTATTAAGCCCTTCTATTGTCGCAGGTGCTATAGCAAAACCTCTATTTAGTGTTGCTTCGTAGGGTCCCCAGTCTGTGGGTGGTTTAGGGGTGAGTATTCCAACTTGCTCCCAGTTGCTTAAGGTCTGTTCTAGCCCCTCGAATATGCCGCCTTGGATATGATTGACAAATCCTTCCGCCCGGCCGAAAATCACGAGTCTTTGGCGATTGAACAGTGTTTCCAGAGGTATCTGATGCGCTCGATCGTGCCAGACATAGTTGGGCTGGTCTTGGTAATAGTAGCGCTCTAATTTTACATCTTGAGCAGCCAAAGTGTCTACGATGTGGGAAAACCAGTCTACCTCATAATTAAGCTGGTAGGTTTCGTCTATCAAGATGAGGTATTCAGGAATATAGCCTGTTTTCCTGTATTGGACGTGAACTTGACCTGCTCCCCTTACTGCCTCATCTACAGTTTTTCCAACATCTATGCTATTGGTGTCAAACTCAAGGGGAGGTTGAGATCGAAGTGGTATGGCAAGTTGCAATGCTTCCTGAGGAGGAAAGATATCTATTTCGGGGGGAGCGAGCTTCGGGACATAAGAATATGGACCCGTAAGATCCTCTAGATCAGAAGCTCTCTTAGATTGTCTATTTTGGATCCATTTCTGTATTAGAGCCCTTAGCCCAAGAAATAGCCAAATAATAGAGACGATTCCCAACGTCAATTGTAAGTAGGGCTTCCAAGGCTCTATGTTTAGCCCCAGCCATTGATTGCCAAACATCAATAGTCCTATTACTACGCCTGCCAAGATGAGAGACAGGGTGGCTTGTAGGGTAACTAGATTGATTCTATGGCGTCTCGATGGCTTTACAGGTTCTTCCTCCTGAAGAGAGTCATCCGTCTCCTCTTGATCGAAAGCAGCTGTCCGAGAGGTGTACCATTGGTACAATTGAATCAATTCTTCCTGTTGTTTAGGAGATTTGCAAATGGTGGGAGCTAACAGAAAGGGGAGGCTCTCAGGGCTTGCTAGAGGGATCAGTTGGTCGATTATCTGATTGACGTCTTGATAGGTCTGGGGGGAGATCTCATATCCTCTTTGCCTCAGTAGGGTTAAGAATCCTTCCCAGGGTATTATCTGACTTGATCTATTAGATTCGGACCTCATAGTATATGATTCAGACCTGCAAACCGAGCTCACTAATCACTCTTTCAAAATCGTCAACGTTCTTTACCAGTACAGAATAGGTTGTCATTAGCAAGTGTCTCTCCCCCTCTTTCAGTTGACTGATTAGTTGGATTTTATTGATATCAAATTCGTCGTAGTAAGCTAAGATCTGGAGCCAGTTCAACAAGTCGGATGTTGCTGGCCTCTTTTTTCGGCACAGTTCCCGAATCTGCATAAAGTGATCTAGGAGAAATGTTATCTGACTGTCAGAGAAAAGAACAACCCCACTATAATCTTTTAGCCTTCTTTTTACTATCTGTCGTAGCCTCTCTTGACTGGGAAAATTAATATGGAAATAGGTACATCTTCTTAGAAAGGCATCAGGTAGAATTTTTTCTGCGTTTGAAGTGATCACGACAATCGGAAGGTGCTGTCTGTCGGCCCTAAAAAACTCTCCCGTTTCGGGGACAGTGAACTTTGCTTCTTCAAGCTCTCGCAGCAGGTCGTTGGGAAATTCACGAGGTGCTTTGTCTATTTCGTCAATCAGGACAACAGATCGTTTAGGGGTGTTTGACCAGTCCGGATCAGCTTGGCGAATCGCTTCTCCCAACGCTTCGAATCGTATGAATTCGGCTGCCTTCTTTATTGTTGCTCCTTCTGCTTTGGCCTGATTTGCCTCTGAAAAGTGCTGGAGAGAATCGTAGGTGTATAGGAGATCTTTGGCGACAGAGTTATGCTTGGCCGTGAAGTGATAAGGAAGATATTGGTTCCTAGCCTTATCGAAAACCCCAAGTTTTAGGTCTTGTGCTATGCTGTAGGCAAGCTGGGTCTTACCAGTACCAGGTTCTCCAGTTATAAGGAGTGGTTTGCCAAGGATGAGAGCCACATTAACGGCATCAACAAGTCGATCTGGGACCAGATAGCCATCAGGATGGTCTAGCTTAGGAGCCAGTTTGGCCCCTTCTAAAGGGCGAGGCCCTTTATAGATGCGGTAAGACTTTGTAGAATTAGGTATGTCAGACATATAGATAGGCTATTCTAGTTTGATGCGACTAAAGTGGTCCTCCAGTTGATGCATGCGAAAATTCTGGCCTTTTAAATTCGCCATAAGTTTGTCTTGGTCCTCAACCCTGAAGTGCTTGTCCAGGACCTCCGTAATTGCACTGCGAGGTACTAGTCCAAGGGGCTCGTCAACCAAGAGAGATTGATGGTGTTGGGCCAATAGCTGATGGAGCTTTTTGAGTTGTGATAGGATGGTCTTATGGTCCCAATATTTTTGTTTTCGGAGCTTAAGCCTTTCTCTCCAACTGAGGCTCTTAAAATTCTCCTGGGTATACAGACAATGAACGAAGATGTAGATTGGCTTCTTTCGGCGTTGCAGTAGGTGCTGTACCTTTTGCCAAGATTTATAGGCGATGTATTGAAGGATATCATGGGTATGAGGCCCCCAGAATAATACAAGGTTGATAACAATAGCCCTTTCAGGATTACCCATGAGTAAGCTCTCAATAGGGTCAACATGAGCTGATCCCCTTTGATTAACATACTTCGCTAATCTTTGCTTAAATGGCAGGAGTTCCAAAGTGGTGGGGATTTTTAAGGGAACAGGTTCCATCAGTCGCGTCCTTTGATTTTCCTTGCGAGGCATGAAAACATTTTTACCTTCATTTTCTGTGATGAATCGGTCCACGAGGTTGAGTGAACAGTCTTCCATCTGCCCATGTAAAAAACTAACTTTGATTTTTTGTTGATCGCTGAGTAACTGCTCTAGCTTAGCTATTTCATTATCTCTGTCAATCGTTTTTACAAATTCAATGGAAAAGTTGTGGGTGTTTTTTGGTTTAACCCGAGTAGTGGTTCGTATGAGGGGGAGTTTTTTGAAGGCGAGGCTATTGGACTCAAGGTTTTCCCATTGTTGCTGACGCCCCTCCATGATGGTGAGGGGGTTGGGTAGACGATCAAAGATATCTTCGATGGAGGCTAGTGTTCCATCAGAAGATTCTTTTTGCCAGGCTTTGATGAGAGCTGGCATGAAGACGTCTTGATGAGCTTTCTCGTTTGCTCCACAGGAGGCGATCAGTGTAGTATGTCCACTTAGATCAGGGTTCCAGCTTACCAATCCACTATGGCAGGCATCCAAAATGATTAGTTTATATGCATTTTTTGCTTTTTGAAGAACCTGGAGAAGAGTCCTAGATTTGAGTACCTTACCGGGGTGTAGCTCACTATTTGAGGTTTGAGTGGTGGTTCCAGAAACAGTGAGTAATAACTCAGCGCTACCTCCTCCCTCTTTGAGATATGAAATTCCGTGCCCTGTATATAGGACAATCAGGAATTTGAGGTTACGGTCGGTGACGATACTCTGGACTTTTTGGGTGATCTGGCTGGCTTCTGAGACATCATATAAGGTGGTGATTTGCTCTTCTTTCAATTGATTCCCTCTTTGATCCACCAGGGTTTGCAAAAGGACCTTTTTGAATCGTTCCGCATTTTTCTTTACCTGAGGTCGGTTTGGTAAGACCTCATCACGTCTCATTACCAAGTCGGATTCGTACTCCGAGGTAGCAATTAAAATCACTTTGGTTGCATGAATATCAAAGGTCAGCTTCCTGCTCATCATTATCTCTTGGGGCCAGCATTTCCTCTATTTGTCGGATCTTTGCGAAGATTTCCTTCTCATCCTTTCCTGATACAGTAACTTTTTTCCCATCAATGTTGAGAGTGAGATCAATGTCCTCTTTCCTACCCCTCAGCCATTCCCTTAAAAAGGCTACAAGAGCTAATAGAAATGATGAGCCTGTAAAAACAAGATTGAGAGTATTTAATAGATCGTGGCCTAAACTACCTTCTTTAGGGTAAGAGGATTCACGATAGACCTCATCCAAGGTCTTTAGATCACTATTAAAAAGGTCTACCGAAAGCTTTTCAGTCAATATGGAAGCATTTTCTCCTTTTATCTGCAATTGAATTTTCATGGAAAATAGAACTTAAATAAGCCAGCTAATCTGTCTACATCAATTCGATGAACTATTCATAAATAATACGTCACGATATTAAGGCTTATCCTTTGGCTTGAGTGTATAGGGATGGCCACTAATGACACTATTAACAGACGATTTTGTGCCCCTAATTTACAAAAATCCGGTACAAGTTTGACTCAGGATCCGAGGCTCTCAATCCATCTTAGAAATCCAATCCCTTCAGTCCTCCAACTCCAAAGGCACATTCTTAATCCCTCGCTCAAACCAGTTGGCATAATACTCCCGAATGGCCTGGGAGAAGAAGGCCACATCGTTGATCTTGCCAAAAGGCAAACCGGTGGCTCGGGCCAGTTCCAGCTTGATTTCGATGCGCTGATTGATCACACTTTCAGGCAGGGAAGCTCGGATGGTGGTGGTTTTTTCCTTTCTGGGTTCTGACATGGTGGGATTGAGATGGTTAAAAGGTGTTGTGATGTTAAAGATATTGTAAGTTTTGCATAGTTATAAACCTATATCCAAATTTCCCGCCCTTTTGGCGGGATCAGCATAGGCACTTGGACGGAAGAAATCGGGGTATGGCCTAGGGAGCTATGGTAGTAAGAATGGCTAATTGCCACCACATACCCCGTACTCCCTTAACCCGATTATCGATTTCCTTATGTCCACTTGCTTAGCCAGTTTGCCTCAGCGGATCAGCTCCTCGATGGCCTGGACCAGCGATCGCTGGAAAGCCTGGTTCTCCGGATTCTTGTGTAGGAATCGGTCGGCCCCTTGGCTCAGGGCCTTCTCCCTCACTTCCGGAAAGGTACTGTGAGACATCGCGATGATGGGCAGGTATTTGGTTATGGCCTCCTGCCGGAAAAACTCAATGGCCGTGTAGCCATCTACGCCAGGCATCATGATGTCGGTGATGATGAGGTCCGGTTTCGGGGAAACGGGGTCTCCTTCCTCGGGAAAGAAAT
>CAZFPQ010000236.1:0-11232 GCA_964521065.1 uncultured Bacteroidia bacterium
GTTAGAAGAACCGGACTATTGTCCTGACATTTCTATTATTGAGGATGATATTTACACTATACAAACTCCCCAAAAGACATAAATTCCATTAAAAATATTACTACGCATGAAGATTGAGACCAGTGATCAGGCTCTGCCACTCATCCTACATATTGACGATAGCGAGACAGATACAGATCTCAATGTCATGGCCATGAAGAAAGCGAGGTTCGTTGCGGATTTAAAGTGCTTTATGGATGCCCACAGCGCCCTAGATTTTTTGAGAAAGTCCATGGCAACCAACGTGGTTCCCTCCTTAATGATACTTGACCTCAAGATGTCAGAAATGAATGGCTTCGAGTTATTGGCCATCATGAATCAAGCAGGAATGAAAAAATTTCCCGTAGTAGTTATGTCAGGCTCTTCTCTCCCTGAAGATGTTTTCAAAGCCAAACAATTGGGCGCTGACGCTTATTACGAAAAACCTATTTTACTTAGGGAAAATTATTCTATATTCGAGGAGATCAAAAAAACCTTTCTTTCTAATCCCCCAAGCAAAAACGGTCAGGTCACTTCTTTTTCTAACGGGTATTCTTCAGCCCCATCGGGAACAGAGGTAGCTTAGTTTTTCTAGCCATCTCCATTCGATCATGGGAAGGGATTACCAAGGAATGAATATTTTCCTATTGCAGGTAACTCATCAGTCACCCCATGAGCGAGTTAAACCCTTATTCCCCCTCGTTTCCTATCGTAGGAATCGGAGCTTCCGCGGGCGGTCTGAAAGCCATAGAAGCTCTACTTAGCCATTTGCCTACCAAACCGGACGTGGCTTTTGTCATTGTCCAACATCTTTCTCCCCACTTCAAAAGTTTGATGCAAGAGATACTCTCTAAAGATGTATCCATACCTGTGAAGATAGCAGAGGATGAGATGGAAGTGCTGCCTAATCATATCTTCCTCATCCCTGCCGGCCAGAACATGACTATAGAAGCGGGAAGGCTTAGGCTGGTTCAACAAGAAAACCAACGACCCTATTTTGTCATCGATCTCTTCCTTCACTCTTTAGCCGCCGATGCAGGCCCGCTTGCGGCAGCTGTCATCTTATCTGGTACAGGGAGCGATGGTTCACGGGGCATTCAGTCAATTAGGGACGCTGGGGGAATCACCATCGTACAGGAGCCCAATAGCGGGGAGTTTGATGGCATGCCCAAGAGCGCCATAGAAACGGGAGCCATAGACTATGTACTTAGTCCAACTGAAATCGGAGATTTCATTTCCAATCAACTTATCCACAAGCTATCAAATCGCGCAACGAATGTAGAGGCCACACCTCCCCAATCCTTAAACCTGCAGGTAGTAGATGAAGAGCACTTCAAGAAAATTCTGGATTTGTTGGCGCAAGCCTATGGGGTAGACTTCAACCTATATAAAAGGAAGACCATTTTAAGGCGGATTGAAAAGAACATGGATCTCCAGCGCCTTAAAAATATGTCAACGTATTTGGCCCACCTGAAAGAGAGACCAGAGAACCTAGAAGCTCTTTTCTACGACATCTTGATTGGAGTCACCGAGTTTTTTCGGAACCCCAATGCCTTCAAGGTCCTCAACCAAAAAGTGTTTCCTGCCCTAGAAAATAAAATGAAATCCGATGCCCCCATCCGCATATGGGTGTGTGGCTGTTCTAGTGGAGAAGAGGTTTACTCACTGGGGATTGCCATTAGCGAGTATGCAGAGCGCCAAGAGATTGCACCCAACTTTACCATTTTGGCCACCGATGTCAACTCTAGGGCTGTTGCGACAGCCAGTCGTGGGCATTACCAGGTCAATAAACTGGAGAGTCTCGACCAAAAGATCGTTTCCAAATATTTTGATCTTAACGGCAAAAATTATGAAGTCAAGCAATCACTGAGAGATCATATAATTTTTGCAACTAATAACGCCATTTCGGACCCTCCTTTTATCAATTTGGACCTGATTTCTTGCCGAAATCTATTGATCTACCTAAAGCAAGCTGCCCAACGGCGTCTTCTGCTCAATTTTCACTTTGGCCTTAACTCTGGTGGGTTTTTGCTCTTAGGTTCTAGCGAAAATGTACTAGACTACCAGGAAAATTTCCAAGTAATCAGTGAAAAGGAGAAGCTTTTTCAAGCGTATGGAGAAAGTCCTAAATACAGAGACGTACAAAGCCTAAAACCGCTTAGTCATAGACATAGCCTTAAGCCAATGGCGCCACCCTCAAGGGCTTCTGTAAACCTTACCTCCAGGACTTCTGGGATTCCTTTTATGAATTCTGTTCTAAAAAGGTACGCCCCTCCATTTGCCATTTTCGACCATCACTTTACGCTGCTCTTTTCAGGCGGAGGAGCAAGTCAATTCCTACAGGTTCCTGAGATGTCGCCTAGCAATGACCTCTTGGGCATGGTTACTGATGCCACCGTAGTAGCCCTTCGCGATAGTCTACAACGATTTGAGTCTGAATCAGGCCCTTTCCTTTATCAGGGAACGGGCTATGGCATCGATTTAGAAAGTGAACCCTATCAGTTGATGATTGAGCGACTGGCCTCTTTGAATGAGGATCCCCAGTACATCCTTGAGTGGAAAAAGGTCGGAGAGGAGGCAGATAGTCCCCTACGCCCCTCACAGATAATTAAGCCTCCCGTTGAGGAAACCTACTCCCATAAAATCGTTCGGACTTTGCAAGAGGAGTTAAGGATTGCTCAGTACCAAACCCAGAGCATTCGGGAAGAGCTGGAATCCACAAATGAGGAACTACAAGCTTCCAATGAGGAGCTCCTGGCTTCAAATGAAGAACTCCAAAGTACCAATGAGGAGCTCCAGTCAGTCAACGAAGAACTGTACACCGTAAATAGTGAGCTCCAAGCGCGTAACGTAGAGTTGAGCACCGCCAACTTAACCATAGACAACTTACTAGCAAGCTCTGACATTGGTGTATTACACTTAGACCTAGATTTCAAAATTAGGCTATTTACCCCCCCTATAAAGCGCCTAGTTTCATTGGAACAATCAGATATTGGGGTTCCTATCGAGAAGTTTCATCTAAGGTGGACTTACCCAGATTTTCTCAGGGATATTGATCAAGTAGTCAGAACAGGCAACTCCATCGATCGAGAGGTAAGTTCAGAGGAAACAGGAGTCGTGTATTTGGTGCAGATCCACCCTTACAAAAACATGGACCTGATCGAAGGCATATTGGTCAATATGGTCGATGTTTCAGATCTCAAACGGATCGAACGAAGCTTGAAAGCTGCTGAGCAAAACCAACGACGGACTTTGGATAATATCCCTTCCGTCATCTTTAAAATTGACGTACGGGGGGAAATCAACTATCTAAATAAAGCCATCGGTGGCTACAACAGGGCCAAGATGTTGGGGGCCAACATCAAAGACTTTTTGGCTGAAGTTGATATTTCACTATTTGAACAAAAGCTACAAGAGGCAATTCTAGGTCGGGAAAAGTTAGAATTTCTGACAACCTCTGTCTCCTTAGATGGCTCTGAGCTTTCCCTCCATAACTCACTGGTCCCCCTGGTACAAAGCGATGGCCAGATCCAAGAACTCTTGTTGGTATGTCGTACCTATGCAGGCGAGAAGGTGATTTCCAAAGAAGAGTTTGAACGGCTCACGCGCTTGAGCGCCGTCCTCTCTGACCGACATATTTTCCTTAGCGTCAAAGACCAGGATTTTTCTTACCAATTTGTCAACCTGCCTTTTGCCAACTTCCTCCAAAAGCCCATTCCCTCTATATTCCAAAACAATGACTTTGGCATTTTTCCTAGCAACGTTGCTGAGGCTTTACGCCACCGAGACCAACAGGTACTCAAAAGTAAAGAGCCTCTGACCACCATAGACGAGTATCAATTAGGAGAAAATCGCTTGCAACTGCTCAGCCACCGATTCATATTAAAAGAAGAAGAAAACCTCAAAATCGCTCACGTGGGCATTCGACTGGGAGATGAAATCCTGTTGAGCTCTGAGGGGCAAATTGAATCTCAAAAGGAGCTTGAAAACATTGTGGCAGACCGGACGGAAGCCTTGGTACAGGCCAACCAAGAGTTGAGGACCATTACCCGCTCCATGGCCCATGATCTTCGTACCCCCTTACGCGCCATTCAATCTTATGGAGAACTGCTTCATGAAACCTTAGAAGTCAAACTAGACGCCCAGGAAAACGACTATTTTTACAAAATCCGTCGCCAGTCTAACCGCATGACGCAGATCATTGATGGCCTGATTTCATACGTAAAGCTAGGGGGAATTAAGGTGACCAAAGAGCAGCTAGATCCACAAGCAATTGCTCAATCCGCCTGGGAGGATTTCAAGCATTTGTTAAACGGGACAGCAGGTAAAGTCATTTACCACCAATGTCCAGCCATTTGGGGAGATCGCATTTTGACCCAACAAATTATCTCAAACCTCATTTCAAATAGCATCAAATACCGCAAGCCGGATGAAGAGCTTGAAATTGAATTCGGTGCAATTGCCGATGAGACCTCAGACCGCTGGGTTTACTACGTCAAAGACAATGGCCAAGGATTTGACCCCAAATTCTCCAGTAGAATATTCCAGGTATTTGAACGCTTACACGCGGCACGCAACCAGGAAGGCTATGGGATAGGGCTGTCCATCGTTAAAAAATCGGTAGAGCTGATGGGCGGAAAAATATGGGTTACGTCTCAAATTGGGGAAGGAGCTACCTTCTTCTTCAGCATTCCTAAAGCTTAGGGGGAGGCGGGAAGTGGGAGGCGAGAGGTGAGACTAAGAATATGGGTAGAGGCTGGCTGTCTAAGGACAGGGCAAGGTCCAAAACGAACATGATCTCGGCCGTCCAAGGAGGGCCGAGATCATGTCATTAAGTAGGCAGCTAGGAGAAACTGAGTAAGGAAGTTGGTTTAAGTTACTGATTTTCAGAATCAAGCTTTCTCGCATCTCGCTTCCTACTTAGAATCTAAGCAAAGCCTAGCTAGCCACGATATCCTACCCAGCGGAAAATCTCCTTGAAGGTAGGCTTCTTGCCATACATCAGGATGCCGGTACGATAGATGCGCCCAGCTACCCAGACACAGCCCAGGAAGGTCGCGATCAAGAGCACCAAAGACAGCACGATTTCATACCAGGGCACTTCCGTCAGGGAAAGCCGCAACAGCATGCTCACTGGCGAACTGAATGGAAAGAGCGAGATGAAAGTCGCAAAGCTTCCGTTGGGGTTCTGGATCAGGTTGGAGAAGAACAGAACCGGTAAGATCAGCAAGATGTTGATCGGAGTGAGGAACTGCTGGGCATCTTGGATGTTGTCGACCGCGGAAGCCGCTGCCGCCATCAAAGAGCCAAATAGGAAGAAGCCCCCCAAAAAGTACAGCGGCACAAACCAGAGGATGCTCCAGTCGAAGATCTGCACCTGGTAAATGATGCGCTCAGCTTGGCTCATGGTTTCCTCTACGTTTACCCCAGGTTGGTTCATGGATGAAGCGTCCACCGGACCAAAGATGAGGGGCATGACAAACATTACACCTACCGACAGCAAGATCCAGAGGAGGAACTGGGTAATACCCGCCGAGCCGATGGCCGTGATCTTACCTAGCAGCAATTCAAAAGGCTTGACGGAGGATACCACAATCTCCACGATGCGGTTGGACTTTTCTTCGATTACCCCTTGCATGAGGATGGATCCATAGATCGAGATCAGCAGGTAGACCAAGAAGAAAATCCCCATCCCGATGAAGGTGCCAATGTCTTCGTTGGAACTCGAAACCCCATCTGAGGTCAGCTCCTTTTTCTGGAAGTCCAGGTCAAAGGAAGATTGCTCAATTTGAGACTCGGTAATGCCAACGAAGTTCCGCTTATAGGCCGCAATGGCCTTTTCGACCTGCCGCTCTACTTGCCGCTCTACGGGACGGCTGGGATTCTTCCCGGCGTAGAGCAATTGAGAGGTCTGATCTTTGCGCTTCTGGATATTTTCGAGGCTTGGCAGGGTGAGGTAGATTTCATCCTCATTTTCTCGTACCCGTTCTCGCAGTTCAGCGTCGCTGGCGTCCACTGCTTGGAAGGTAGCCAACTCGGTGTCAGACATCTCCTTGATCAGGTCTGCATTGCCTTCTTCACGTACCAAGACGGTGTAGTATTCCTTTTCTACTAGGCTAGCCGAAAGGAAAATCACCCCAAAGTAGGCCGCCAATCCAAGCGGAACCAAGAAGGTACCGATCAAGAAGGTCCGCTTGCGCACGATGTTCAAATATTCGCGCCGAAAAATGATGGGTATCTTATTCATGAGTCTGATTCTGCAGGGTTGAGTTCGTTTTCAATGATGGGAGCTTCGCCGTCGGCGCTGGGCTGGTAAGGCTTTCCGGTGACCAATTCAATGAAGATTTCGGTCAAGCGAGGCAGGTGGAGTTCAAAGGTGAGGATCTCCAAGGAGGTGTCAAGCAAGTCGCGCAACACCTCTTTGTAGCTGACGCCAGGCTTGAGGTTCACCATGGCTGTCTTGTCGGTCAACTCATTGATGGTGACGCCGCCTAGTTGATTGAATACCTGCCGGTCGCCTTTGTAGTCAATGCGATACACCTGCTTCTGAAACTGCTTTCGCACTTCGGTGATGTCGTTTTCCAGCATCACCTGCCCCTTATTGATCAGGGCGATGTAGTCACAGAGCTCTTCTACCTGCTCCAAGCGGTGGGTAGAAAAGATGATGGTGGTTCCCTGTTCTTTTAGGCGGTAGATTTCTGATTCGATCAGCTTAGCGTTGACCGGGTCAAGGCCAGAAAAAGGCTCATCCAGGATCAAGAGCTTGGGTTCGTGAGCCACGGTGGAGATGAACTGCACCTTTTGCTGCATCCCCTTGGACAGGTCGCTGGCGGGGCGCTCAGCCCAATCTGCCAAACCTAGGCGATCTAGCCATTCCATGGCGGTGGCTTTGGCGTCCTTTTCTGCTAGGCCTTTGAGGCTGAGCAAATAGACGATTTGCTCGCGGATCTTCATTTTTTTGTAGAGACCTCGCTCTTCCGGCATATAGCCAGTCTGGCGGGCATGCTTTTCCGTACGGGGCTCTCCATCAAAGTAAATCACGCCACTATCGGGCGCCGTGATACCGGTGATCATGCGGATGATGGACGTTTTGCCGGCCCCGTTGGGGCCTAGGAGACCAAAAATTTTCCCTCTAGGAACGTTCAGCGAGGCCGCGTTGACGGCCACATGCTGATCATACGCCTTGGTCACCCCATCTACTCGTAAAAATATGTCTTGCATAGCTTGGGTGTTCTGTCAGAGTTAGTCGGGCTAAGTTGCAATTTATTACAGGTCTAGGTCAAGTATTCCCTAGGAAGATTTGGCACAAATAGGGAAGCCCGCTGGCTATTAACCAACGGGCTCGAATCCATCTACCTATTTATATACTTGAAAACTACACGTATGTAATCAAAATTTTTATTGAGGGGTAAGAAAAACTCAGCTATCTATCCCTTAGCCTACTTTTTCGCCCCTTCTTCTAGTTTACCAGGCGGAAAGTAATAGGCAGCGTTTTGTAAACCGATACCGCTTGTCCTCCTTGAGTTCCAGGATTCCACTTAGGCATACGGCTGATGATGCGGATCGCCTCTTCATCACAACCATTTCCTACTTTGCGTAGGACGGTGTAATTCCCATGGCTTCCATCCTCGTTTACGACAAAGCGTACCACCACGGTTCCTTCAGTCTCGCTGTTGCGAGCTTGGCGGGGGTAACGATAATTGCGTTGAATGAAACGGGCCATGGCTGAGTTGCCTCCGGGAAAGCTTGGCTCTACTTCAGACGCGAGAAGAGGTCCGGCTACTCCTCCGGTGGCTGAACTCGCAACCGGCTGACTAGGAGTGGCTTGCTCCTCCCCTGCAGGGATGGGGTTATCTACCTGAGGTTCGGCAAATGCATCCTCGACTAAGCGGGCATTGGCAGGATCTACCAGAGGGTTGGCATCGTTGGCGGCAAACAAATCTGGATCGAGGTCCTGGATTTCCGATACCTGAGTAGGAATGGTAGATTCGTTGTTTTCCTCGGCGATCTGTACCGGAGTCTCGTCTGTATTGTCAGCAGGTGAGTTTTGAGGCTCTTCTTTAGGCAGTGGGGCATTTACCCGGATGCTTTTCACGTAGATGCTGCTGGCTTCTCCCTTAGTGGCAAGCAGCTTTACATCAAAGTTGCCAGGTAAAGGATAGCGATAAGACACACGATCGGTGACTTTGCGGCGTTGGCCATTTCCGAGATCCAGAAGATAGTCAATTTCTGGATCGTGGTTTTCGATGGTGAAGACCAACAATTCCCCGGCACGACGGACTCCTGCAATGTCTATGACAAATGGAGTTAGGCTTTGCGCAGAGGTGGTGTCCAGCCCACCAGCGGCGCTCAGCTCGTCAAAGCGGCGGGCCATGGCCACGGTTTCATTGAACCGAGTATAGTCGGCCATGGAGCGAATGGTTTCGGTACCCAAGTCTGGGTGCTGAACCAAAATCTCTGAGACATCAGAGGTTAGAATCCCACTCAATTGATCCTGAGACAGATCTGCATACTGATATAAAGGAAGATTCTGAGTAGTGCGAGTAAGAGAGTTAAAGGCAAAACCACCTGCGCCGAGCAAGCCGATGGCCATTGCTCCATAAAACATGCGCTTACGTCGGGTCTTGGATTTTTCTCGGGCTTCGATGCGCTGTAGGACGTCTTCGACCCGGGTAGATTGAATGTTCTGCTTAGCCATGAGGACGAATAGTTAAATATCACTGGGTAGATGAAAACCAGGCCCCTGAAAGATCTCAATAGGATTTCACCCCGCTGGAATTTGTTTCCAAACGGACCATAGATCCCATGAATTGAGATAGATCAGAAAGTAGAACCTGCCAGGATTCGCTTTCGGTACTCACAAGACTAAGGCCAAAATGATCACTTTTCGCAAAGTGTCATTCCAAAGGCGGCTGTAGGCGAAATTGCTTGAGGCTGCCGTTTTTTCAGAAATGGCCAACTATTCAGGCGAGTGTAGAAACGACCTTGTTAGATTGGGAACAAATACTGGGCCGCGCTGGAGTTTCAGCACGGCCTCTTCGTCCCATCGGTCTGGGCCTTTACCTGAATGGCCAAAATCAATTTGCGGCCGGGCAAACTCGCTACTTGCGTACGGCTTTGGCCTCTTTGAGCAAAGCGGCGTCGGCATTAGAGCGATTGATCATCGCATGGGTACCTTGGCCCTTTTGCGCTAGCTTATTCAGCTGCTCGATTTTATAGCCTGGCAGCTTGCCAAATGAGAAGACCGTCATGACCATCTGGTCACCCGCCACCTTCTCACTCAATGAGTAGAGTCCCTCCACGTCGAAGGAGCCATCTGTAGCAAAGATGATGCGGTTATTTCCTCCAGGGATGAAATTTTCCCGAGCCAAGCGAAGCGCCTTGCGCAAAGCCGTCTTGCTATCAGTAGACCCAGAAGAGGAAAGTCGCTCAATCGCTCTCAAGATGGTTTTTTGATCTGCTGCAGACACCCCGTCTAAGACGACATTCACCTCTCCAGCGTAGGCAATGATGGAAATACGGTCTTCGGCACGCATGTGCACCAA
This sequence comes from uncultured Bacteroidia bacterium, assembly GCA_964521065.1. GTDB lineage: Bacteria > Bacteroidota > Bacteroidia > J057 > J057 > CAYVAP01. Next base: position 9,564 of record CAZFPQ010000236.1, read on the forward strand.
CATCCTGCGCAAGGCCTCCTTCAGAAGGGGAAGCTTGTTAGGATCCTGCATGGAGCTAGATACATCTAGCACCAAGGTAAGGTTGTTTTTGGCTACCCCTTCAAAGGAATAGGGATCTTCTGGCTCCTCTACCTGAGGAGTAGGGGCTGGCTGAGGCTGAGCAACTGGAGGGGCATCAGGCCGAAGTTTGGGTTCCACTTTTGAGACTTGTAGCTCCTCTTTTTCTTGCGAAGGAGGAGAAGGGCTAGTCCCTTCGTCTAGCGGCGTCTCGGTCTGGGCTAGGTCTGGGCCTGATGGGTCGGGTTCTGGGTCCGGATCTGGGATCACCGCTACAGGTGGCGGAGCGTTTTTGGCTAAAACGTAATTAGCCGTATAAGTCTTGCCCAATCCAGAGGCCTCGAGGGTTAAGCGTCGTCCTTCGCTGCTGTAGCCATCGGCATAGACCACCTGATCATAGGTTTTGGAGTCATTAGGTAACTCAATGCGGTATTTTCCACTGGCGGTGGTTTGCACCTTGCTGACCAGGCGTTTGGTCCGCGCATCCATCAAGATTACCTCAGCAGGCATTCCTCGCCAAGTAGCAGAATCACGCACCGTCCCGGCTAGGATATGGTTTACTTTGACGGGGGTTGGTTTCATGCGTTCATCCGCCTCTTTCAAATCCGCAAAATGGATGTCCCCATCTCGGATAAAATAGGCTTCACTCCCATCGGCGGTCAAAATAAAGCCATAGTCATCGCCGGGCGTGTTGAACGGAGCGCCGACGTTGATCACATCGCCTACACTGCCATCGCTGCGCAAGGTAGCCTTGAAAATATCTAACCCTCCTAGCCCTCGGTATCCATCCGAGGCAAAGTAAATGGTTTTGTTGTCTGCGGCGATGAAGACGGAGCGCTCATCTCCTGGGGTACTCAATGACATCAAGCGGCATGGTGTCCAGCCTCGGCTGGTTTTGCGGCTGATATAGATGTCCATGGGAGTATTATAGCCATAGCCTGCTGCTACCACAAAAATTCGCTCATTGGGAGAGACGGCCATGCCATCAGTGGCACTAAAATGCTGGAAGAACTGGGTAATACCTCCGCCCAATCCTTCTTTCAGGCGCCAGCTCCCCCTTTCATGGCGAGCTCGGTAGTAAGGCCCCCCTGTGTCTTGCCAATTAGAATTCCAGCTTTGGAAATAAACGGTCTTGCCATCTACACTGATGTGGGGTTCATCTTCTCCATCACTAGAATTGATGCCATAGGGCATACAATGGGGTTTCTGCCAATTGCCATTGACCTTGCGGGAATACCAAATATCTCCGTCGTATACCGAGTCTCCTTTATAGGTCATGAACTTCTGAGACCAATACTGCCCTCCCCTCAGAGACATGAAGTAGAGCATTTTCCCATCTGGAGTAATAGAAAGGTTGGTCTCCCTAGCGGAGGAATTTACCGTAGTCAAGGGAGTAATCCGTACCCGGTCCTTGTGATCTAAAATGAGGGCACTTCTCTGGGCTTGTAGTCCAGCTAAACTACCCCAAAGGAAGAGGCATAGCCAAGTCAGTCGTATGGGTGGCATTACCCTGGTGGATCGATCGGTCATTTATTTCATTCTCGTTAAAAACACCTCAAGCTTGGGAGAGTTGATGGAGGTGTGATCAATCGTAATTTTTTATTCTATGGGT
>CAZFPQ010000237.1:0-11185 GCA_964521065.1 uncultured Bacteroidia bacterium
GACTCCAGAGGTGGGCAATATTTAGTAGAGCAATTTGCCATTTCCTATGCCCCTTCGATCAACACCTTTGCCTACAAATACCAATCCCCGCAAGGGAAGAGAGGATTTGCTGGATTTGCTCCCATAGATTTTGACTCGACTGTTTTCATGGCAGGGACTAGGTCAATGAGTGAGGCGACTGGAGGAGATCTACCTTGGACTGAAAGAGAAATCGAAGAAATCAGCAGCCAATTGCAAGCAAAAGGATGGTTTACCCAGACTTATGTGTTAGACCAAGCCAATGAGGAAAACCTAAAGCAGATTTCCTTTGATTCCATCAGTCATCTACATTTGGCGACTCATGCTTTGGCAAATGCCGATGAACCAGCCTTATCTCATTTGGTCTTGGCAGAGAATGAGGAGGGAGAGCAGGACCATATCCTGTATACTGGTGAAATATATGCGTTACCGGCCAACTTGGACTTGGTCGTCCTATCCGCTTGCCAGACGGGTCTTGGCACCGTAGCCCGAGGAGAAGGAATCATTGGGCTGACGCGGGCCTTTCTATCGGCTGGAACCAATACGGTCTTAGTGAGTCTCTGGTCGGTGCCTGATCGGGCCACGTCTCAGTTGATGATTGCCTTTTATGCCAATCTCTCTAAGGGAATGTCAAAAACTGAAGCATTGAGGGAAGCAAAAATCTCCCTCCTCCACCAAAACCCTACTCAATTTCCTTGGTATTGGGCCGCTTTCGTGTTAATTGGTGATGGAATTCGACCCTGATTTCTGGGGTCACAAACTCTGATCTATGCGAAGTTGGATCTTCTGTTGCCTGATTTGCCTTCTTGCTTGCCGCAGTCCTAAATCTGCCATCCTGTCTCCCACCCTCAACCAAGGGACTCAAGCCCCGTTTGTCTTATTAGCTAAGTCTGCGGGAGACAGTTTGGTCCAACCCCTTAGGATTTCCCAGTTTAAAGCAGAGGTCCAGGTGCTGGGGAGTTTTGCCCAAACTACGCTAGACCTTCATTTCTACAATGATGGCAAGAGGGAGCTGTCTGGAACTTTTTATCTTTCCCTTTTAGGGGGCAAGACCCTAGATAGTCTGTTTTTGGATATAGATGGGGACTTAAGGCCAGCCTCCGTAGTCAAACGCATCAAAGGAAGACAGGCTTTTGAGGAAGTAGCCCGCCGGCGTGTAGATCCAGCCCTTTTGGAATGGAGCCAAACCCAAGCCTTCCAAATCCGCATATTCCCTATTCCAGCGGAGGGAAGTCGCCGTATCCGCCTCGTTTACCACGAGTCAATGAGCTTCAATGGCCGCAACTGGTCCTACCAATTGCCCCTGAGCTTTGAGCAGCCCTTGGATAGCTTTGAGCTTTTTGCCTATGGACAAACCACCTCTCCCCCGCAGGTAAACATGATGGGGGATTTAAGAGGGACGCCTCCTTCCCGCTTACCGGCGGTAAATTTCCAACGAGGCCGTTTTACCTATGGTCCCATTACAAGAACTCAGCTCCAGGGTTCCAGCACTTTTCTTTTGCAAACCAACCCAGAACGAAACGCGTCAAAAAAACCTGAGGTTTGGACCCATACCAGAGAAGCGGGGGAAACCTATGTGATCGCCCGGGTGTCCATGCCCAACGCCAGCTCGCTCAAACCTGCGCCAAAGCGATTGGGGATTTTATGGGATTTAAGTCTTTCGGGACAAAAGCGGCAGATTTCTAAAGAGCTGGAGTTGTTGGAAGCTTACCTGAATCAATGGCCAGAGGTCCAAGTTGAAGTCCATCCTTTTCGGCATCATGCGCTCCCAACGCTATCCCTGTTGGTGAAGGCCGGTGAGACCGGAGTCTTGCTTGATTTCCTCAAGCAACAAACTTTTGATGGGGCGACTCACCTAGGTTCATTGGACCTGCGAAATAGCCAATGTGACGAGTTTCTATTGTTCTCAGATGGACTAGACACCTGGCAGCCTAAACGGCTAAGCCCCGGAACAGCACCTATTTACCCCGTTTGTTCCTCTCCTACCTTCAGTCGACTTTATTTACAGCTCCTTGCGCAACAGAGCGGGGGTCAATTAATTGATTTGACTCGTGAGGACTTGACGCCCTTGGACTGGGTTCAGAACACCCTGATGTACCAAGGTCAACAATTGCTATCCGTAGATCAAAGAGGAATTGAACTAACCCCCTTGCCCAGTCGATTTCAGGACCAATTGTTGTTGACAGGGCGAATGACCGATGCGCAAGCTCGAATTACCCTAAAGATTCAGTCAGGGAATAATCAGCCAAATTCCTTGAACTTAGACCTTACCCCTACAGCGGCGCGGGGTGAATCAACCCTCCCCTATCGAGTTTGGGCAGGAAAGGAACTGGATTTTTTGCTAGCAGCACCCACCCAAGATCCCGATCAGGTCACCCGATTTGCTTTGGATCACCATTTGGTTAGCCCCTATACCTCGATGTTGGTGCTTGAGGACATAGCAGACTACCTACGCTACCAAATCCTCCCTCCCCAAGGGCCTTTGCGCGATGAATATGTAAGGGCTCGCAAGGAAAAAATTAGAGGGGATGAGTTTTCCCTGTTCTCTCATCTGGATGAAGTCGCAGAAGCTTTTCAGGAAAGAGCGGATTGGTGGAGGCGCGACTTTGTAGTTCCTGATGAGCCCCATGAAGATGAAGCAGAGAAAAGGGATGCTTTTGGTGATGATGGCCTTTCAGCGGAAGAAGATTCAGAGCCTTCGCAATTAGCCGATTTGGCTCCTGCTCCCCCAGTGGAAGAATCAAGCAAGGAGGAAAGTGATGATCGCATCCAAATCAGCTTAAATGAATGGCGGCCCGATATGCCCTACCTAGCTGCGCTAGAACAGGCCAGGTCATCCAATTTTGAGTCGGTCTATTTTGAACAAAGAAAGCGCTATGGTCAATGGCCGGTCTTTTATGCAGATGCAGCTCAGATTTGTTTTGAACGAAAAGAATGGAATTTGGGCCTGCGCATCCTGAGTAACCTCGCCGAGCTAGATCCCGATGAGGTTGCTCTGCTGCGTGTATTGGGCTATCGCCTCAATCAAATCGACTCCTTGCCGCTGGCTGAGTGGGTCTTTCGCCAGGTCTTAGAAGCCCGCCCAGATGAGCCTCAATCTCACCGAGATTTAGGACTCTGCTTAGCCAAGCAGGCTAAGTGGACCGAAGCATTTTCCCGCCTGTACGAGGTCGTCAAAGAGCCTTGGGATGAGCGCTTTGATGGCATTGGGGTGTTGGTGGCGCATGAGATGAATGCTCTCTATCATCAGCATCAGCCACAAGCCGACCTTTCTTTTATGGACCCTCGCTTGCGAGCCGATCTTCCGACAGACCTGAGGGTAGTCCTAGTTTGGGATGCGGCGGAAGTAGATTTAGACCTATGGGTAACTGACCCACGAGGAGAGAAGTGTTATTACCAAAACCCTTTGACCACCATTGGCGGACTGATTTCAGATGACTTTACCGATGGCTATGGACCGGAAGAGTTTTTGCTCAAAGCGGCCATGCCCGGAACCTACCAGATCCAAGCCAACTACTACGCCAACAAGCAGACGTCCTTGACGGGCCCACCGACTTTAGAACTACGCTTGATCAGGAATTATGGTCGGTCAACCCAATCGGAAGAATTGATCTTACTAAGGCTCGCTGAGGAAAGCGAGGTAATCGACATCGGGAGCTTTGAAGTGGAATAAAAGGTAGTAAATCGGACCTATTCATTCATCAAGAACTCCCTGAGTTCTACCAAATCATCGGTATTGATGTAATCAACCCCAGCGTCTCGGAGCACCTTCCAAACTTTGGGATTTTCAGGAGAAGCCCAAAGTCGGACCCTTTTGCCTTCTGCGTGTGCTTGATCCACCATTTTTTTGAGGCTGGCCCGCTCATCTAGCGTGATGTCTCCGATGCCTCGCCAAGCCAAGACCTTGCCGTAGCGCTGTGAGATCAGAGGCATGGCATGGGGATCTAAGTCCTGCCCCAAATGTTCTGGCCGACCATCAATCCCCACGAACCGATCGGGATCTTTCAGGACCTCTTCGACATCTCGTGCACCCGAAAGGATGATTTGCACCGGGGGGTAATCGCCATCCAACATCCAGCGATAAGGTGCCAAACTGGCGCGTAGTGCCCGATAGGTATCTGGTCCCCAGGTTTTGCAGTCAATCATAAGCTGAAACGGCTCTGGATAATTGGGATACACTCGGCCCCGATACTCTTCTACCCTCCGAGCCAAAGGAGCTAGATATAATTCATCCAACCGGGGCAGTCGATCCTGACCACGGGGACGGTCGTGCGTCACCACAAGCTGCTGGCCCCATATCCAAATGTCGGCTTCTACGCTGTTGAACCCCTGAGCGAGGGCATCTTGAAGGGGATGGGGATGCTCGTAGTCGTTATGGGCATGAGCATTGGGTAGGACGAGTAATGGATCTAAGATCAGTTCGGCAAATACCGGCAAGTGATCCGATGAAAAGCGTCCTGACCAACTTTCTGCAAGGGTTGCATACCTCAACACACTGACGGCATGCTGAAAAAAGATGTAATCAATGCGCTTTCCAGGCTTACCCGCCACCTTGAACCCACTCCAGGTAGCCTCAGGACCATGCGGCAGCGCCAGGGATACTTCCCGTGCATCTATGAGGTGAAAGTCCTGGGTTTGGTCAGTAAGAATATGGTAGGGTTCATCCTTAGGTCTTGCGTTGAAATCCCCAGTGACCAACACCGGTAAGCTTTGGGGGTTGTTTAGGTGAATCCTTCTTAGAAGCAGTTCGGCACTTTTTTGCCGAGCCAACGACCCCGCGTGATCAAAGTGGGTATTGTAGAGAAAGAATTTTTTTCCCGTTTGCAGGTCCTCAAACTTAGCCCAGGTTGCTACCCGGTTCAAGGCAGCATCCCAACCTCGTGAAGGCACATCTGGGGTTTGGGATAACCAAAAGGTTCCCTCGTCAAGTAGGTGTAAGCGATTCCGTCGGTAGAAAATAGCGGCATGTTCTCCAGCACGACTGCTATCTCTAGGTTTTCCCACAAAGCTGTACTCAGGCAACATGTTGCTCAAGTCAACCAATTGATCATTGAGTACCTCCTGCATGCCAATCACATCCGCCTCATGAAATCGAATGGTGCTCTCCACCAATTCCATGCGGTAGGGCCAAGCATTGCTCCCATCCGCAGGGTTGTGGTATCGGATGTTGAAACTCATGAGCTTGAGCGTGGGCTCATTCTGCTCTACAGCATACCCCGGACTCAAGAAGCAAGCAAATATCAGCGCAGTTAGTAGGACCCTAAGCATGGTAGATAACTATTGAAGCAGCAGAGAACTATTAGTCAACCGAAATTTACATAACATAAACCAAGTCTGCCACTTTAAGACCGCTATTCTGTCAAAGCCCAGACCTAAACGGCTAATTATCAGGAGAGAGTCGTGGGCAAAAAATCTATTCTGATTGAATTAAGCCCCTTTTGCTTTGAAATCCCCCCTTGCTAACTTGTGAGGCCATTCCAACTTTTCTCCTTTACTAACTCCATTCAGGACATAAGCAAAGTCAAACTGCATGTTTATAGAGTTTAACTCCGCCAATAAAAAGACCGGCTGGGTAGAAGTCATATGCGGAAGCATGTTTTCAGGGAAAACTGAAGAACTGATCCGCCGTATGAGGCGTGCTCAAATTGCCAACCAAAGCGTAGAGATATTCAAACCAGCTATCGACACGCGGTATGGACTGGAGGAGGTGGTCTCACACGATCAAAATTCTATTCAGTCTACTCCTGTGGATACCGCAGACCAGGTTTTGTTGCTCGCGGGTGGGGTCCAGGTAGTAGGAATCGATGAAGCCCAATTTTTTGATAAAGAAATAAGCGAGGTGGTTCGCAAATTAGCTAATCAAGGAACCCGCGTCATTGTAGCAGGTCTGGACATGGACTTTCGAGGTCGTCCTTTTGGTCCTATGCCAGCATTATTGGCTCAAGCAGAATTCGTGACCAAGGTCCATGCAATTTGTCAGGTCTGTGGAAGTCTCGCAAACTTTTCCTATCGGCTGTCTGAAGAGGAGGGCACCTTGGTATTAGGAGAAAAAGACCGCTATGAGCCTAGGTGTAGGCGATGCTTTTTCGAAAAAATGCCGTAAGGATTACCTTTGTAGTTATTCTCAGAAAGTTGCAGTTTGTCAAGGAGGCTCATCTGCTTACTTACTGATAGGAGTTTCATCGCCACCGAGCCTTAGATACCATACCAAGTCAGAAGACCTTCATTTATGCATAAAGATAATAGCCGTTTGTTGAAAATAGGGATCACCATGGGAGATGTGAATGGCATTGGCCCCGAATTGATCCTTAAGACCTTTCTAGATAACCGCGTGAGGGAGCTCTGTACCCCCATCATCTATGGCTCTTCGCGGGTAATCAATATTTACCGTAAGGTCATGCGAATCAATAAGTTTCACTACTCTGTTATCCCGAATCCCTCTGAAGCTCAAGCGCGGCGCCTCAATGTCATCGAATGTATTCCTGATCTGGAGCGGGTAGACATTGGCAAGCCTTCGGAGATAGGGGGACGGGCTGCACATTTGGCCCTTAAGCGAGGCATAGAAGATGCCCAGCATCAAGCCATTGATGCCTTGGTAACTCTACCGGTAGACAAAAAGGTATTGACAGAATTTGTGCCCGACTTTGTTGGACATACCGAAATGCTAGCCCGCGCCTTTGCCGTGGAAGAAAACCTGATGCTGATGGTGGATGACGAGCTACGCATAGGATTGGTGACCAACCATCTAGCTTTGAAAGAGGTTTCTCGTAACTTATCCGTAGAGCGGATCATGAGCAAAGCGAGGATTTTGAACCGTACCCTGCGCCAAGACTTTTCTATTGACGTACCCATGATCGCCATTCTGGGTTTGAATCCTCATGCTGGTGATAAGGGCCTGATTGGCAATGAAGAAGACGAAATAATCAGCCAAGCAGTAGCGGAATTGAAAGCAGAAGGGCTAAATGTGGCTGGCCCCTACCCCTCTGATGGATATTTTGGGTCACTTACCTACCGTCGCTTCCATGCCACCTTGGCCATGTATCATGACCAAGGACTGATTCCATTCAAGCTCATGGCGGGGTACCGCGGAGTTAATTTTACAGCAGGAATTCCCCTGGTTCGCACCTCTCCCGACCATGGTGTAGCCTATGACATCGCTGGAAAAGGGGAAGCTGACCCTATGAGTCTGAGACAGGCCATCTACACAGCGATTGACATTTATCGAAATCGCCAAATGAACCAAGAACTAGAGGCCAATGCACTCTCCCATTCAGGTGAAAAAAAATAACCCTATTTCTTAGGGACATCCTGAGCGTTAGCCCATGGGGTGCTCATTTTTTACAGCTCTCTACTCAACTTTCATCAACACTTCTCCAATTCTATAGCCATGTACTACCTAGCCATTGACCTAGAAATGACCGGCCTGGAACCAGGTTGGCATGAAATCATTCAAATTGGAGCGGCTTTGTATGACGAGCAGTGGAGAGAATTGGGACGCTACCTCACCAATGTTTATCCAGAAAATGAAGAGAGCTACTCTCTGCCTGCCCTTGAAGTACACGGCTTGACCATGGAAGAGCTAGACGATGCACCCATGATTCATGAGGTATTGCCTGAGTTAGAAGAATGGATTTTGACTACCCAAGGGCTGCGACCCCAGAGTCTAGATGGCCGCCAAAAGCAACAGGCCATGAGAAAAACCTTGATCGCCGGTCAAAGCGTGATCAACGACGTGAATTTTCTCAAGTTTGCTTATCGTGATCAGCACCTCAAGTGGCCATTTTCTAACACTCTGCTAGATTTACACACACTCTCTCACTACGTATTCCCAATTTTGGCTGCCGCAGGGAAATCCATCCCCCAAAAACGTAGTTTAGAAGCTATCGCAGGTTTTTTTGGTTTTCAGAGAGAATCTGATGAGCACAACGCATTGGAGGACGCGGTACTCACCGCAGCTTGCCTCAAGGAGCTTTGGAAAATTAGAGACGGATTGCAACTCACTACCCCATGAAAGATATTAGCTGGCTTTTCATTGGCCTGATCTTTTCACTCAGTTCCAGTGCTTGTTTTGTTTCTTCGGATCAATATGAATCCCTAGAAAATACGCGAGACAGCCTTAGTTATGAGTTAAAGATGGAACAAAGGCTCAACAATCAGCTTCAAGCCTACATTGAGGAAGTTTGCTATCCCAAGGTAGAGCCCAGTCTACGTAGAACCTCAGCAGGGATTCCTCCCGTCAGTGCCTCTACCGCGGTACCAGATAGCTTGCCCAAACTGAAGCTACGTCCGACGGGAAATCCCCACACCTACCAACTTGATGAAGTCTTGCGCTTCAATCCAGCACAAGTAGAGCTTACCAGCAATACCCTAGCTACTGTACAGCGTGTAGCGGACACCCTACGCCTATACGATGGCTTGATCGTTACGGTAGTTGGCCATTGTGACAATACCGAGGAGAATTCTACCGATGCATTTGAGGATTCCTGGGGCCTGAGTAGTGCCAGGGCCAATGCTGTTGCTAGGGTCCTAATTGCCAGAGGTGTTTCCCCTCAGTACATCATTGTTGCCGGCCGCGGCCGCTTCTATCCCATTGACTCAAACCGCTCTCAAGCAGGCCAACAGAGAAACCGCCGGGTAGATCTTTTCGTGGATACCCGGAGTGTGGTTCATTGATAGGCGATTCCAACTCATTTTTACTACCTTTGCCCCCTATGAATCCGGTTTGGCAAGCCATCGCTACTTTCATTTTAAGAAATCGCATCCCCTTCTTGATTTTACTGGGGGTCATCACTGCTTACATGTGGGTCAACCGGGGCATGGAACTTAACCAGTCCTTTGCCAACATGATCCTCACCGATGACCCTGCGTTGATCCAGTTTGAGCGGTTCAAGGAAATATTTGGAGACGACGCCAATGTAGTCGTAGCCTCTGTAGACGGAGATTTTCGGGACTATGAATTGTTTACCGGATTCTACGACCTATCGCGCAGCATTTCAAATATTCCTGGTGTAGATGGGGCTTTTGGCCTCACACAGCTATACGACCTCCAGCGAAACGACTCCTTGCGGCGCTTCGAAATGGTCGAAATCGTGCAACGACGACCCGAGTCTCCGGAAGAGGTCGATAGCCTAATGGATAGGCTGACAGCTTTGCCTTTTTATCAAGGCTTGTTGCTAAGTGATAGCACCAATTCTACCCTGCTGGCCATATCTATGGATGCGGACGTATTGGATACTGACCAAAAGATTCCTTTGGTCAATTCTGTTCGGGACAGCATAGAGGCATTCGCCGAAATGTACGGCGTTGAAACCCACCTAGCCGGCTTACCGATTCTGAGGGTCAATGCCCACCAAACCATCAAAACAGAGCTATACCTCTTTCTAGGCTTGGCTTTGATCGTTACCGCCATCACCTTATTGGTCTTTTTTAGGTCTTTGTACATGGTGATATTCCCCCTCATGGTCGTGGGCAGTGTCATCATTTTCTCATTGGGCATCATCGGTCTCTTTGGCTATCAGCTCTCCTTGATTACGGGCATCATCCCGGCCTTAATTACAGTCATTACCATCCCCAACAGTGTCTACTTGATCACCAAGTATCACATTGAGTTTCGCCGTACCCGCAATAAAATGAAGTCTTTGATCCTGGTCATGGAAAAGATAGGGATCGTGACCGTCATGACCAATGCCACTACAGCCATTGGCTTGGGAGTATTGGCCTTCACTGAGATTGCCCCGCTGCGGGAGTTTGGCATTGTGGCAGGCCTTAGCGTTATCGCGGCCTTTTTCATCTCCCTATTGCTAATTCCCATTACCTTTAGTTTCCTCCCTCCCCCCAGCGATAGGCAGACTCGTCACCTTGATCGCCGCTCATTGGGATTTGTAATCAAGGGAATAGATAAACTCGTCCACCATCGTCGTCCCCTGATCTATCTCATGACCGGCCTTTTGACTGCCGCTTCCATTTACGGACTTACGCAAGTAGTGCCGGTAGCCTACGTAGCTGATGACATTCCCCAAGACAGTAAGGTCATGCAGGACCTTCGTTATATAGAAGACCGATACAGTGGAGCCCTGCCCTTTGAGATCATCATTGACACCAAGCAAAAACGTGGGGCCTTGCGCCGGCGTAGCATTGATCGGATTGCAGAATTACAGGATAGCCTTTCGACCTACAGTGAACTGAGCCGGTCGCTCAGCGTAGCTGACTTCGCGAAGTTTTTCCGCCAAAGTTTTTTTGGAGGAGGAGTTGACCAATATGATCTCCCTACCCGCAATGAATATAACTTCATTGCTGACTATGCTCGAAATTTCGACTTGGGCGGTGAGCTCACCATATCTAAATCCCTGGTAGATAGCAGCCTACAAATAACACGGGTTTCAGCATCGGTTAGGGATATTGGATCGCTTAAAATGGAAAGGCTCGTAGCAGAGGTTCAAGCGGACGTTGATTCCATTTTCAACCCCGAACAATTTGAAGTAGCTGTCACGGGTACTACCCAAATGTTTATCAAGTCCAACGACGCCTTGATCGACAATTTGTTGAAAAGCCTTTTGATCGCTTTCGTCATCATTGCATTGATCATGGGGGTGCTCTTCCGTTCGGTGCGCATCGTGATCATCAGCTTGGTACCCAACCTACTGCCCTTACTTATGGTGGCCGGAGTAATGGGATTTACCGGCATTGCCCTTAAGCCTAGTACGGCATTGGTGTTTGGGGTAGCTTTTGGCATTGCAGTCGATGACTCCATTCACTTTTTGGCTCGATACCGCCTAGCCAGGAAAGTAGGAGATACCATTCAGCAGGCCGTATCCAACTCTTTCAAGGATACAGGGGTCAGCATGATTTACACTTCATTGATCCTGTTTTTCGGCTTTGTCTGTTTCACAGCTTCCGAATTTGGCGGAACCCAGGCCCTGGGCCTACTGACCTCCATGACCTTGGGAATCGCCATGTTTAGCAACCTGCTCTTCCTCCCTGCCTTGCTATTGAGTTTTGATAAAGAAGAAAACCAAGCCCGTCTACATCGCCGTCAGCGAAGAAAAGCTCGCCAAGCTGAGCAGCGATTCTCTTCAAACAGCTAGGCAGGCGCCATATGAGGTTGGGCTATGTGCTATGGGCTATGGGCTATGGGCTATGGGCTATGGGCTATGGGCTATGGGCTATG
>CAZFPQ010000238.1:0-11105 GCA_964521065.1 uncultured Bacteroidia bacterium
ATCTGCTTGTCAGAACCAAAAAATCCAGCGTTTGGGCTCGAAATACCAAAACCCAAACAGCCTCTAAAGGGATAGCTGTATTTTTTCTTCTGTTTTTGGCTTACATGCAAAGTCCTCTTTTAGGTCAAAACTTTGAGCCAGGGGAACATACTTTAGGAATAAGCCGCATCGGAATCACCGGGACTTTAGGCGATCCTTTGACGGGGGGGGCCTTCTTTCGGCCTGTACTGGTGCTGCGGTATGGCTATCAGTTTGGGGAGAATGCCATCGTGGGGATGGATGTGGGAGGGGATCTAGCCGCCGTTAGCAATGGGACGACTGGCGGGACCTTGGTCTGGACAGGCATTGCACTGCCATACCTCCGCTACCAGATTGGCAAAGACGAATTGAGTTTTTTTCTAGAAGGATCAGGTGGGGTCAACTATCGATTTTGGAACCTTGCAAACCTTAGTCCTTGGGTTTTACAGGCAAGAGCCATCGTAGGCTTGACCTACAGACCTAATAATTTTTGGAGCTTGGACGTAGGTTTGGGTTACCAACTGAGCTATGACGCCAGCGTCGATTTCGTTCGTAACGGTTCTACCCCACGTTTAGGGTTTAACTTCTACCTTCCCTAAATCATGCAGTTTATTCCTTTTGCCCAACTAAACCATCGCCAAGATGTGGTGGTGGTAGACGCCTTTCATCCACGAGGATGGGCTTTGACTCATTGGCGAGGCGCTTCAAAGTTGCCAGAATTACATGATGATACCAGTACGGGGATTGTCCTAAATGCCCTTGAGAATGCCCATCCCAGTACCCAGCTTCCATACGTCAGCAACAATCATTTTGACATTGATGGCTTTCTAGGGGTCTGGGCCTTACATCACCCTAGTCTTGCGCTTAAAAACGCCCCCACCTTACGCCGCGCTGCACTTATTGGGGACTTCAGGGAATATTCTCATCGAGACCCTCATTCGGATCTTGCTCTCAAGTTGTGCTGCTGGATCAATACCCTAGAGAAAAAGCATTTTTATCGCCCCTTTGCTGCCAGCAACGAAGTAAGAGCCTCTGTAGACAAATACACTTATTTCCTTCCTCGTTTTGAGGAAGTACTTCTAGAGCCTGATAGATTTAAATCTGAATGGGAGGAGGAATATGACCAAGTCTGCCAAGATCTTGCAATTCTCCAAAATCCTGCCCAGAGCAGCTTCCACTGGGAGTCATCTATTCGATTAAAAATAGTAATCACGGAAGAACCCATGCATTACTATGCCCTATTTAGCGACACCCAGGAAGTAGATATGGTGTTGAGTCTCTATTCAGACCAGCGCTATGAACTAGAATACAAATACAGTACTTGGGTTGATACCAATCGCATAAGTTACCCTCGGATCTCTTTAGAATCGCTTACCGGCATATTGAACCGCCACGAAAGCTCTGGTTTTCACTGGGAGGGACAATCCATCAAAGACACGGGGCCTCTTTTGCGCCTAGAAGGCAAAGCCTTATCTAAGCAAGATCGTTTTGCCCATCCCATCGAAAGAAACATCTTTCCATCCTCAATCCCCTCGCAAGAGTTCCGAAATCTTGTAGTGGGGTACTATCAGGAAATGTTGTCTCACGTTGCTCCTAAAAATAATTGGTCATGGAACGAAATGAAGGCTTATTCATAATCAATATGGGTAAGGATTACAGGAGTTTTTTTGCCAGAATTATAGATTTGGAGACATATTTGCGTAGGGGCTTAGGTAAAATAAAGCCAATGCTTCCTCTCCCCTTGATTTTATTTGCTGGCGATTGGCAGGTATTTATCAGATCACTACCTTTGCTTCGATGGCTTTAAAAGGAGCAAAAACTCCAGAGCATCAAGCTTCTTAGCTATGGATTTGACCAATTTTCTCCGGGTATTAGATCGCCGAAAGTGGTTAATGGTTGCCATTCTCAGTGTGGCGATGACCACGACTTTTCTGATTGTGCGTCAAGCACCTGAGGTATATAGGGTATCGGGACAATTGACTACGGGACTGGTAGGCAACACCGGAAATACATCAGGCGAGCTGGGCAGCCTGAAGACGGGTAAGTACGAGACAGAGTCCCGATTAAAAGGCTTAATTGAACTCATTAGGTCTCCTCAGGTACTTAGCTTGGTATCCTATCGCTTAATGTTGCATGACCTAGATCCCAACTTAACTGAAGGCTTTCGCGCAGTAAGGGATTTACGTACCCAATATTCTGTTACGGAAATAGAAGCGGCAAGAAGATCCTACCGGCAGAAGCTAGATTCCCTAAGCCTCTTAGACCCAGAAGATCGCAACCAAGCAAAGTTCATAGCCATGATTCGCAGCATGGATTATGCTCCCTCTGCGCTCAAGAATGGCTTGCTCATTAGGCGAATTCCGGGTACAGATTTAATTGATATTGAATTCACATCTGAAAGCCCCTCTCTTTCGGCCTTTGTGGTCAACACGCTATCCCAAGAATTTATTCGATATTACACTTACCTCCGCGCTAAGCGAGGTAGCGAAGCAACCGCGGTCATCGAAGAGATGGTCAAGGAAAAGCGCGTGGCCTTAGACCAAAAACTAGGCAACTTCACCGGAAATGAGGGAATTTCCTCTTCTGAGCTTTCAGAGCTGCTTGAAGAAATAGGGCAGCTCCAGAAAGAACGAGAGCAAGTCCAAAAAGAGATTTTTGATGCCTTGCTTCGGTATGAGACCGTTCGAGAGCGGATACAAGACAATCCGGAAATGCCCTATCTGTTCATAGAAGGAAACAGCGATTTCGCTCTTACCCCTATGATTCTTGACCGAGTCAGCGAAGTTTCCCAACGATATGTTCGTGGAAAATTTACAGATCGACAAGAAGCAGATACCCTGGCTGATCTCCGCCGTCAGCTAAGCAGTCGCCTAGACACTTTTCTTAGAACAGCCCTGACGCCCGCTGCTACCCAAAACTACAATTTGGTACAACTGCAAATCAGGGCAGAGGTAGACCGCGCCATGTCCGAGCAGATGAGACAAGCCATCTATGTTTACCTAAGGGAACTGGGAGCTAGCGTTGGCCAGATACCCCTGACCCAATCCAATAAAGAAGAACTTGTAGCCCTTGAAATCGCTCGAGATGACTACTTAGCTGCCTTAGATAAACTATTTTCATCTCGCCTGTCCTCAGCCTACATCGGTCCAGGTGCCGTCAGTCAGGTCGCAGTAGTTCAGCCTCCCAATCAGCCCGAACCTTCCCAGGCTTTCTTCTTAACCATCTTAGCAGGTTTGATCAGCCTAGGGATAGGTACCCTGGTCATTTTCATCATGGAATACCTTGATCGAAGCATCAAGTTTCCTTCCCGTTTGGAAGCCATGATAGGCATCAAGCTTTTGGGGCCCTTGAATCGTCTGCAAGCTAGAAATCTGGACTTGGTCTCGCTATTTAGTGAGACCAGCAAGAATCAAAGCCTAGAAACCTACAAACAGCTGATGCGCAAACTCCGCTTTGAATTGTTAGAAGCGGAGCAAAAGATATTTCTGATAACCAGTACCCAGGGTGGTTCGGGCAAAACCTCCCTCATGGTTTCACTGGCTTACGCCATGAGCCTTAATGGCAAGAAGGTGTTACTCGTAGATGCCAATTTTAAAAACAACACCCTGACTCAAATTATTGGCGCCTCCCCTACCCTGGAAAAATATCTCAACAAGGAAATCCCTCGTAGGACCTTGATTTCAAACTCCATCTTTGAGGGAGTAGACGTCATTGGATGTGAAGGAGGCAATTTTTCTCCTTCTGAGGTCTTCCAAGGTGAGCCTTTTACCCAACTCCTCCAGGAGTTAAAAGAGGAGTACGATGTGATCCTCATTGAGGGATCTCCTCTCAATGAGTACTCCGACTCCAAAGAGATGGTGGCCTACGTAGAGCGGGTCATTCCTGTCTTTTCGGCTGGCGCTTCTGTATCGGCGGCAGATGAAGCCTCTGCTGCCTACCTCTTGGGTTTAGAAGACAAGCTTATGGGTGCCGTGCTCAACAAAGTTGAATTGGGTAACCTTACCCTTTAGGGATTGGCCTACTTAATTCCCTTCGTAATGAGTCTGATTTGGGGGAAATTTTGATATATTCAAATATTGAAACCCCTAAACCCCTTTACATGAGTAAACTATTTGGTCTACTGGTTGGAATCAATCAGTATCCTAAGCTGCGAGCCAGCAAGCAACTTCACGCCTGCGAAAACGATGTAAACCTAGTCAAAAGCTACCTTGAAGGAAGTGATGTTAAGGCTGCTTTTGATGAGGTACAGGTAAAGACCATTCTCAACACAGATGCCAAAAAAGAAGCCCTGGTAACTGGCATCAAGGAACATCTTGGTCAAGCGAAAGCAGGTGATACCGCCTTTTTTTATTTTTCAGGTCACGGAATCCGTGAGCAAAGCACCATCGAGACATTTAGCCAAGATGAAATCGATGGGGCATTAGGGGGGGTGGTTTGTAGCGATGTATTGGCCAGAAAGTCGCCTGACCTTACCGTCCTGACTGATAAAGAGTTTCGATATCTCATTGCCAAGGCCTTTCCAGCAGAACGGCCTCATGTGGTTTTCGTATTTGATTGCTGCCACTCGGGAGACCATACCCGCTCTTTGTTTGGCAGCCAACAAGGGGGTAGTACCACCACCTCTCGGCAAATCGAAAGAGAAACCATGCCTGCGCGACAGTGGGATGGGTTTATCTTTAGCAGCGATGAAGAAGTAAAGCAAAAGGTAGATGCTGGGGCGGACTTGGAAGCCACCTTGCCCATGGCCGACCACGTCATGATGGCTGCCTGTAGAGACGTAGAGTTAGCGTGGGAAGGAGGAGGACAAGGAGCCTTTACCCGGGCCTTGATCGAGGTTCTCAATCAGCATGCGGGGCGAATCAGTTACCATGAACTTCAAACTCGGGTACTCAATCGCATGCGCTTTGATTTCAAAAAAGGCAAAGAGGGGCAGGACAAACGCCAAACTCCCCAGCTGAACTTATTTTCCCCCAAAGCTAGCGACCGTTACCGCAACTTCCTGACCAATGCCCCCAACGATAGCCCCAGCTATGGTGTCATAGAGTTCAATGATGCTGAGCGAGAAATCAGGCTGTCTTTAGGAGCCTTACAAGGCATGCCTCTGGAACCAGCATCATTGCCTGAGGTCAGTGTTTATCCAGCGGGCGACAAATCGAAGATTCACTCTTTCACCGTAAAAGAAGTTTTCCCCACCTACTCTTTGCTTAATGAGCCCTCTGACAATTTTAATCGGGAACCTGGGCTTGCCTATCGGGGAGAAGTCCCAGGTTTGGGAATTCCAGCTTTGAATATCTTCTTGACTGGAGACGAGCAAGGCAAGTCCTTTGCCAAACAAAATTTAGATCTCTACTTAAAAGACCTGAACTCTGCTCCCTTCTCGATGGTAGATACTGAGGAAGCCGCCGATTATGTAGTCGCTGCGAAGGATAAAAATTGGTACCTCACCGCCCCCAATGATCACTCCCGACCGTTGGTCCAGCCCTTGAGCTATGAGGACAACCCCAGCGCTGCGGGTGAAATACTGGCCCGAGAATTGGAGCACGTTGCTAAGTGGAACTTCCTCAAGGACGTCAACTATTCCCAGCAATTGATGCCAGACTCTCTCCGAGGTCAGACCACCATGTATCCAGTAGAGTTACGGATCTTTGAATTTGATCCAGATTCGCAGACGGAACGTCGGGTTCATCCCAAAGGAAGCACTTTTAATTTTGAGCTCACCGATACAGCCCCCGAGCGCTGGGTTCGATTTGAGTTGATCAACCATGCTGATCAGGCCTTGCAGACCAGCCTTATTTACATGACGCATACCTTTGCCTTCATGGCCTCGGACAAACAAGGAATCATGCAGCGGCTGCACCCTGTGCTCCAAAAAGGTGATCTGCTCAAGTCTAAGGGACACCCTAAGGGTTCAGAAGGCAAGGCCTACATCAGGCTCCATTCGGGAAGCTACGTCGAAGACTTTAACTGGCCAGGTAGCAACTTCTTTTTAAAACTCATTGTGAGTGCGACTCCATTTGAAGTCAGTCCTTTTCAGTTAAAATCCTTACCAGTCCCTAGCAAAGAGCCACGGGAGGTCTCAAAGTTTTTGGACTTTGGCGGAGGAGAAGATGCCCCCTTGCCAAAAGTAAAATGGGAACTTAGAACCTTTGAGTTGTATATCAGCAACCCAAAGTACCGTCCTTGACAGATACCAAGAGCGATCAGCTTTATCTCTCAAGTGAAGTCTATAAACCAAAAAGAAAGGGCAGCCATGGCGAGCTGCCCTTTCATACGAAAAACCAAACGTACCAATTGCCGGAAGAAATTCAGGTACCAGAAACTCGTGTTAAAAACAGGAGACGGAATTGATACGTTGGTCTGGGTAAAGAACGGAGGTTAAGAATGCTCAAGCTGCCACGTGGTCAAGAGGCGTAACCTCAGGCAAGATCAGTTCTTGCACCGGGTGAACGCTCAGGCCGCTACCCGTTGGCAGCTGGAGCAATTTTTGGAGTTTGTTTAGATCAATATGTGGGTTCAGCCAAGTCGTCTCTAGGTTTTTAGGCAAGATCATGGGCATCCGAACCCCGAACCGTTGCAGGTGACTGGGACTAGGAGCCGTCAGCATAGCAAAACAAGGGAGGATTTCACCGTCTTCTCGCTGATAGAGTTCATAAATTCCCGCAATGCAAAAAGTTTGACCTTGCGGCATCGAGAGCTTGAAAAGGCGCTGATGGTGACTACTGATCCCAGGCATGTAACACCCGTCGGCAGGAATCAGACAACGTTGCCTTCTCAACAAAGCCACTTGACCTGGTTTGCGCAATACTTGTTCACGAGCAATGAAAGTTTGCGCCTTATTAGAGGGGCGAACTTGCATCATGCGAGACCTCAATCCCCAACGAAAATATTTTAGCCGAAGCCGTTGATCCTCACGGATCAAAACGGGAGCATATTCTCCAGTCGCAAACTTTCCCCCCTCAAGCAAGCGAAGTTGAGGATGGTTTTGCCCTTGGGTTTGGTATTCCGAGTTAAAGGTGTAAGTGGCTAACATAGTGAGTTTCTTGCTGATCTTGTTGACAACAAGTTAGCTAAGATTTTGGCTATTACAAAAATAAATAGCAAAAATACTCACAAAATTAGCAGATGGCTTTATCTGTGTCACTACCTGTCTTGGAGGTACCTAGAGACCTCTATTGGATAATCCGTGGCGAAGATGCGTATCCCCATGGCCTGCCAATCGTCGTAAAGGTGCATCCCTCGGGCTAGGGCTTGTTCATCTAGGTTTCCTAGAGAACCCAAGCTGCTAACAATTTTAGCCTCGTTTATTCTTTGGTACAAAACGGGATCTGAGAGTCGGGTTCCTGTAAAAGCAAGCATATTCTGAGGAGGGATGCCACTCTCCATGGCAGCAGCTCGCTCAGCTTCGTTTCTCATAGATACCGAGATCAGCAGCGTAGAATCCATTTCATAAATCGCCAAGGCATCAGATAGGTTATAGGCAATCACCACCGAATAGGCTTGTGCTTCTACCTTCTGTATAGCTGAGACCACCAGAGCGCATGAGACACCTCGCTTTATATCTAAGGTTAGGATGACGCCACCTTTGGCCCACTGAAGGGCATCTTCCAAGGTTGGTATGGGATAATCCGTTTGAGTTCCGTCATTATCCTTAAGTTGTAAAGTACTCAGATACTCCCAATCGTGGCTACTAACTAACCCCGTTCCATTGGTGGTTCGATCAAGGGATCGGTCGTGCATGAGCAACAATACAGAGTCACGACTCATGCGGATGTCACATTCGATGAGGGTAGGTACTTGAGAAGCGATATACTCAAAGGAGGCCAAGCAATTTTCTGGATAGCCTGGATAATTCCCTCCTCCGCGATGGGCACTTACTTTGGGAAGTAAATGAACCGAATCCCTAGCAAATTCAGGAAGTTCAGGAGAAGGGTGAAGGGGAAAAGATTGAGTAAACCCTAAGACTGGGGCAAACAGCAGGCAGAGATATAACGGTAATAACTGGGGAGATCGACTTATCATGACCATTGGATGAGCAAGGGAAAAAATGAATCAGAGCTTAATGTTAAGTCAGCGGAGGCGAGGTTTGTTTGCAGCTAAAAAAATGAGGCCTACCCAAAGGTAGGCCTCAA
Organism: uncultured Bacteroidia bacterium; assembly: GCA_964521065.1. Taxonomy (GTDB): domain Bacteria; phylum Bacteroidota; class Bacteroidia; order J057; family J057; genus CAYVAP01. Next base: position 8,148 of record CAZFPQ010000238.1, read on the forward strand.
AGTTAATCAAGTATTAGATATGTGCTGGGGACATTACTTGAAGAGGTAACGCACACCAAGCTGAGCCTGCCAGCGTGAACTCTGGATTCCACTGTCGTCGATATCGCCGAATGGGAAATCCTCTGGAGTTTCGAAGCTGTAAGTAGGCACGGTTTCAGCACCATTATCACCTGTGGTAAAGCCTTCAAACTCAGTCAACCCGAAGCCAAAGCTGCTTACAAAGTAACGACGCCCCCAAGCTGAGTTGATCAGGTTGGTGAAGTTGAAGAAGTCAGCCGTTAACTGTAGGGTGTGAGACTTGCCATTGGCGCGCAAGGTCAGGTCTTGCATGATACGTAGGTCCATCACGCCACTGAAAGGAGCGCGGCTGTGGTTACGCTCTACGAACTTACCACGGTTAGCACTCAGGTACTCATCGTTGTTGATGAAGGTATTCAGGGCATTCCACTGAGCAGCTTGCTCTTCAGGCGTACCCACCAAGTTGATGTCGCTCTCGCTCAACGGAACGTAGAACAGCGCACGGTTACGAGAATCTTCGTTAGAAATGTTCTGGCCATTCGCTACGATGAACGTATAAGGCTGCCCAGAAACACCTTCGTAGAATAAAGAAATAGTGGTACGGGCGTTCTTGCCAGAGTTCCAGTCGAAGCCGTAAGAGACGCCACCGATGATACGGTGTCCTTGAGAGAAGTCAGAACGATAGGCACGCTGGTCAAAGTTACGACCACCTACAGAGAACAATCCACGCCATTGTGAAGAGTTCTGAGAAGAAGTACCATCGTATACAGAGAAAGCATCCCCGAAAGAGTAAGCCAAGGTTCCGTAAAAGCCATTGGAGAAGGCCTTGCTTAGAGAGGCAGAGAAGTTGTAGGTGTAACCCAGAGGAGTGTTGGTAGCCAACAAGATTCTGCTGTAGGTATCATCTACTTCGTCAGAGCGGTCGAAGATAGGACGCACCTCACCCGTTCCAGAGGTAGCAGCGTCCGCTTGCTTCAAGTTAAGGTTTTGATAAGCTACATTCTGAAGGGTCTTGTTGAACAAGAATTCGGCATTGAATACAAAACCGTCACCCAGTTTCTGGTCGTAAGCAAGGTTAGCCTTCAAGATACGGGGAACTTTGAAATCAGAAGCGAAGAGGTCAATCTGACCAGAAGGCTCACCTTGACCAGGTTGTACATTCTGAGGCTGGTTGTCCCACTCAGGGAAGTCAGTTACGCCAAAGTCAGGGCCAAAGGTGAAGTCCCCACCTAGGGTTACCCCGTTGTTGTTAAAGGCACCACCTGGCCATACCAAAGGAATACGAGAGGTGAAGATACCTACCCCACCACGGATTTGAGCAACTTTGTTGCCAGTCACGTCCCAGTTGAAACCAAGACGAGGAGAAAGCAGCAATTGAGGGTCGATGAAAGCTCCGGTTTGGGCTCCACGTAGGTCGTATCCTTCAGCCTCTAGCAAAGGAATGGTGTTGGTGTTGAAGTCTTCGTTTACAGGAATATCAGTGAAATAAACAGGAATGTCCAGGCGAAGACCGTAAGTCAACTTCAGACGGTCAGTAGCTTGCCATTCGTCCTGAGCGTAGAATCCAAACTGAGCTCCTGTGAACTGAGAAGCAGCAATGGAACCATCACCGGTAACATCATCTTGCAAAGAGTAGGTACGGTAAAATTCAGTAGCATCACGGCCTCCAAGAATCTGCTCTAAGCCAGTGTAAGGAACAATGGTGGTATCGGTCCCATTGATGATTACATCTTCACCTCCGTTGTACTCATATACTCCATAGTTCTGACGGATGAACAAGTTGTATACGTCATAAAACTCATTGTGCGTTCCCAAAGTAATGGTGTGGCGACCGGTGTAGATCTCAAAGTTGTCAGTCAAGGTGATTACATTCTGATCCAGGGCGTTGGCAGTAGAGAACTGCTCAGAACCCAAGGTGATCCTTCCACGACCGTCGAGGATGCTTACGTAAGGGAAGTAGTTAGGATTGTCGCTTTCGTCGCGTTGACCCGCTTCACCTTGATAAGGATCACGGTCGTCGCGAACAAAGGTCAAACCAATTTTCAAGTTGTTGGAGAAGTTGCTTCCGAACACAGAGCTCAACTCGATCGCGGTAGAGTTGGTTACCGAAGCGAAGTACTCAGATTCGTTCAAGAATCGGATTCGGGTAGAGCTAGAGCGAACTCCTTCAAGGTTACGGGCATTCACGTATCCGTGGCGGATAGCCAACTTGTGATCTTGGCTCAAGTTGAAGTCAAGCTTAACGTTGATCTTCTCATTGTTCAAAAAGCTCTGGTTGTCAGTAAAGGTTCCAGGATCGTAGCCAAGCTCGTTAACCAAGCTGATCAACTCGTTCAATTGAGCTTCAGAAGCGTCGCCATCGTAGTCAGCAAAGTTGAAAGGCTGAGGAGTGGTCAAACGCTCCAACTCAGCGTTGATGAAGAAAAATACCCGATCCTTCACCAAGGGACCTCCGACGCGGAAACCAGTGGTATAGGCATTAAAGTCAGGCAGGGCCTCACGCTCGCGGCTTTCATCATCAGTAGGAGTCAATCCAGCCAAGGCTTGGTTACGAAAGAAACCATAAGCCGAAGCTTCTACGTTGTTGCTACCAGAGCGGGTAACGGCGTTGATGGCACCACCAGCAAATCCACCTACCCGTACGTCAAAAGGAGCCAACTGGACCTGTAGTTCTTCGATGGCGTCTAGAGAGATGAAAGACACCCCCGTTTGTCCACCGTTGCTACCAGAACCAGCGAGACCGAATACGTCGTTGTTTACCGCACCATCGATGTAGATGGCGTTGTAGCGGTTGTTCTGCCCCCCCAAGGAGATGGCAAATCCGTCGTTTCCTTCACGTACAGTCGCTTGAGGATTCAAGCGAGTGAAGTCTCCGATAGAACGAGAGATGGTAGGCAGAGAGTTAATCTGAGCCTCAGAGATGACCGGCTCGGAACGGGT
>CAZFPQ010000239.1:0-11101 GCA_964521065.1 uncultured Bacteroidia bacterium
ACATCCAAGGGGTTTCTGACGCAGGAGCAGACCTGAGCACGCTCATGCAAATCGAGGTAACCGACTACCGCCTGCGAGACAGCATCTCCAAAGGAAACCGTCCCATCAAAAAAGTCATCGCTCAGCAGGTAGCTGAGGTCTACCCCCAAGCGGTCTCAACAGACCTAACCGAAGTCGTGCCCGACATCTACCAGCGCGCCGAAGTCCAAAACGACTGGATCATGCTGGCCACAGACCTCAAGCCCGGTGAGCGCGTCAAACTGATCACCGAAACCGCCAGCGAAGTATATGAGGTAAGCACTGTAGAAGCCAATCGCTTTCAGGTCTCCGGTCTCGATTCTCGCAGCGAAGCGATCTCGCCTCTCGCCTCTCACATCTTCGTCTATGGCCGTGAAGTATCCGACTTCCACACCGTGGACTATGAGGCCCTCTCCATGCTCAATGTGAGTGCTACCCAGGCACAGCAGCAGATTATTGAAGCCCAGTAGACAGAAATTGAAGTCCTAAAAGCAGAAAAAGCGGCTCAACAACAAGAAATGAATGAAATGCGGGCCTTATTTGAAGCCCGCCTGCAAGCCCTGGAGCTAGCCGACTCCCTTTCCCTCTCAGAAATGCGGGGGCGCCGCTAACCGCGCTTCATGTTTTCCCTCTTAAACGAATTCCTCTTCTGTCTGGAAGAGGAATTTCTTCTTGAGTGAGGAACTCGCTTGCAGCTTTCCGTATTAAAAAACGCTCTTTCCAGTCTCTCAGGACGTGTGGTTCAAAAATCCAAGCCTTTGGATCAATAGTCCAAGTCTGTCTGGGAGCTGATAAGGAGCTTTGTTTCAACGATCAATTCCTGAGACAATGAAACAAATTTTTAGCACCTTATTTCTACTTGCCAGTCTTGCTGGCCTATTTGCCCAAACCGAGGGCATCAGCATCAACGCCAACGGAAATGCCCCCCACTCCAGTGCCATCTTGGACGTCCAGAGTAATCAAAAAGGACTCCTTATCCCGCGCATGAATAGTGCGAGTCGTCAAGCAATCAACAACCCTGCGAGAGGATTGATGGTGTACGACAACACAACAAATTCCTTTTGGTATTACAATGGAAATGCCTGGAATCAGGTGAGGGGCCAAAGTGGCACGATTCAGGGAACCAATGGGAACTCCCTCAACATTCGGGCGAAGGATGCAGGTTCATTTCTTCCAGGAAATGCGAGGGGAGAAAATTCAGTTGATTTCCAAACGTCTCGTGGCAATGGGCTAGAAGTAGCTTCAGGACTATATAGCGTGATTTCTGGCGGAAGTAGGAATATTGCCTCCAACAGTTACACTGCGATAGGAGGAGGACTTGAAAATCAGGCCACTGAATTTTTTTCATTTGTAGGCGGCGGAAGAAGAAATAGGGCGGAGGGGAGAGCGAGTGCTGTTTTGGGGGGAGCTATCAATGTAACCATAGGTGAGGCATCTTCTATTCTGGGAGGAAAGGACCTCAGGGCAGAATCTTATGTTGAAACCGTGGTGGGTTCATACAACGTCCGCAGTGGAGGCTCTGTCGACACCTGGGTGGGGACAGATCCCATATTTGTGATAGGCAACGGACAGTATAGCACCGGGACCCAATCCAATGCCATGACAGTGTTAAAGAATGGAAGGGTAGGTATAGGGGTAATCGATCCGCAAAGCAAGCTGCATCTGTCCGGAAAGTTCCGGTATCAGGACGGCAGCCAGGCCAATGGTCGGGTGCTGACATCCAGTAGCGATGGAACCGCGACTTGGAAGGCCCCCGCCAAGGACAATCTGGGAACGCACATTGCCACCAAGAATATTACCCTGGGTACAAACTACCTTTCCGGAGATGGCGATAACGAAGGAATATATCTCAAGGCGAACGGGTACGCCGGTATTGGGACTTCAACCCCACAAAATATGCTGGATGTCTCAGGAGGATTAGCATTAGGTGCCACTTACGCGGGAACAGAGACAGCCCCATCCAATGGCTTACTCGTGGAGGGGACAGTCGGTATTGGAACCCCTACCCCCAAAAATACGCTGGATGTATCCGGCGGGATGGCTGTGGGCGCCTCGTATGCAGGGGTACAGACGGCGCCTACCGGTAGCGTCATCATTGCAGGAAGACTTGGCCTTGGAACCTCCAACCCCACCCGGGCAAAACTGGAGATCAATGGCTCCGTGGACAACAACCTGCCGACTATTGGCTACCTCAATGCTACTGGAGCGACCGGCAGTTACAATCCTAGTACCTTCCCCTATTCGATTTATGCATCCAATGTTATAGCAGGTCAGGAATTCCAGGCTCATTCTGACCAGAGAATTAAACAAATCGAAGGTATTTCTGACAGCGAAGCGGATCTGGTGACGCTCATGCAAATCGAAGTGACTGATTACCGCCTGCGCGACAGCCTCGCTAAAGGCAATCGTCCCATCAAAAAAGTGATCGCCCAGCAGGTAGCTAAGGTCTATCCAGAGGCCGTGACCACCAACCTCACCGAAGTGGTGCCCGACATCTACCGCCGTGCCCAGCTACAAGACGGTTGGATCATGCTAGCCACCGACCTGAAGGTCGGCGAGCGTGTTAAGCTGATTACGGAAGAAGGGGCTAAGGTCTACGGGGTAAGTAAGGTGGAGGACGATCGCTTCCAAGTATCCGGCCTCCTTGTCTCGCCTCTCGCTTCAGCTCCTTCGCTGGGCTCAGGACAAGTCTTCGTCTACGGACGCGAGGTGGATGACTTCCATACCGTGGATTATGAAGCGATCTCTATGCTCAATGTGAGTGCGACCCAGGCACAGCAGCGGATCATTGAGCTGCAGCAAGAAAAGATAGAAACACTAGAGGCCCGTTTGGAACAAATGGAAAACCTGGAAGCAAGCCTTAGGTTACTTGAAGCAAAGTTTTCCTCCAATGACTTAGATCGACCCGCCGTAAGTCCTAACTAGAGCTTATCCTTTCATTCATTTTTTGATCACTGCCCCCTTCCCTTTGGGAGGGGGATTTTATATACCTGGTGTGAGGGAGGAAAGAATTGTATGAGAATCCACCTTTGGATTGGGTGAGGTGTATGGGACGGCGCAAGGGATATCAGCAATAACTTTTGTTTGTGAAAGGCTTTGCGGGGAGCAAGTATCAAGAGCCCTCTCATTCTCCCCTTTTTGACGATGTTTTTTACAGAGGCATAGAGGCTTTTTTTCTAATTCATCCAGATTATATAGTTTTTGCTATGCGTAAAAATGGAATATATAGGATTGTGGGCACCCTTGGGGGGCTGAGTCTTTTCCTGCTGTGTGGACTTCAGGCCCAAAATGCCCAGCAAAAGGATAGCCTGCTGACTGTATGGGAGGATGAGTCTTTGGAAGATACTACGCGCCTTAGGGCCCTGGAGCAGGTAGGGGACTACTTTTTCTTTTCAAACCTCAATCCAGATAGCCTCCGCTACTATTACGGGTTGATGGATGAATTTGCCAGCAAGAAGCAAAACCTATACTACAAGGCCCTGGCTCAGTACAATCTGGGCATTACCCTCAATAAGCAGGGAGCCTTTGCGAGTGCTGAACCCTACTTCCAGGAGTCCTTTCGTATCAGCGAGCAGCTAAAGGATACCTTCTCCATGGCTAAGACCTACAATTCGCTGGGTAATATGTATCTCCGCATGGGAGATCCAGAAAAGGCCATCGAATCGCTGGAGCAATCCAACACCCTATTTACCCAAATGGGGGATTCAGTCCTGGGCGGATTAACCCTCCTCAACATCGCTGACATCAATAACAGCATTGGGAACGTGGAGAAAGCCCTGATGCTCACCCAGCAATGTCTCGCTATTTTCCAGCGCTTTGAGCAGGATCGCCATATCGCCAACGCCCGTTATAACCTCGGGATTATATATATGAAGATGGGTGATTATTCCAGGGCCATTCACTATTTTGAGACCATCCGGAGAGAAAACAATAGAGAAGGGACCCTTCACCTATACCTAAAGAGCCTGGGTCAGCTGGCTGAACTGAATGAAAGCTTTGAGGAATATGAAGTAGCAGAGGAGTACCTGAACGAAGCCTATCACCTGAGTGACTCCCTCAAGCTCTATCTGGATAAAGCCATCACCCTTAGTCGCCTGGGAAGCCTGGCCCATAACCAGGAAAAGCCCCAGGAAGCTCGGTCTTATTATGAAGAAGCGATATCCCTCACCCGCGAAATGGGAAATGACTGGTTGCTTCTCGAACTGGAGATAAACATGGCCTCCATTCAGGTTTCACTCGGTGACCTGGAGTTGGCGGAGTCCAGGCTGCATCGAATGGTGGAAGACACCAAAGGCATTGAAGAAGAAATCCCAAGAGTCCTCGCTGACATCCATCGTTTCTTAGGGGACATCTACGTGGAGCGAGGTCAATACAGTACAGCCAGGCAATCCTATCAAAAAGGGTATGCCTATGCAGAGGCCTGTAGTAACGCCGAGATCCAAATGATGATCGCCAGTTTACTGGCGGAAGTCAACCACGAATTGGGCTATTCTGACCAGGCCTACGACATGCTATCGACCGCTGTCGGACTGCAAGACAGCCTGTATGAAGAAGAAAACGCACGAGCTCTGATAAGGCAGGAGTTTCAATTCACCTATGAACAGCAGGCCTACGAAGACAGCCTTCAAAACGCCACCACCCTTGCCATACAGCGTGAGGAAAATCGCAGGCGAAAAACGGTCTCCAACCTATCCCTGATAGGCCTGGGTATCACCCTGGTTTTTGGTCTCGTCCTGTTCAATCGCTTTAGGGTCATCCGCAGAAAAAACACCATCATCCAGGAAGAAAAAGTCAAGCTGGACCTGGCTTACTCTGATCTTAATACCGCCAATGAAAAGCTCCGCGAACTGGATAACTTCAAGTCCCGCTTCTTCACCAACATCTCTCACGAATTCCGGACGCCCCTGACCGTCATCACCGGGATGACCCAACAGGTACAGCAGCAACCCGAAAAATGGCTGGATAAAGGTCTCAAGTTGATCGACCGCAACGCACAAAGCCTGCTTCATCTAATCAATCAAATCCTGGATCTCCGCAAGCTAGAGTCAGGCAACCTTAGCCTCCATCCGGTACAGGCGGATGTAATTCATGCCTTACGTCTGAGCGTGGCTTCCTTTGAATCCATGGCTGAAAGCAAAGACATCGAGTTGGAGTTTATGGCAGAAGAAGCAGAGTTGGCCATGGACTTCGATCCCGAAAAACTGGGGCAGATCGCCAATAACCTCCTCTCCAACGCCATCAAGTTTACACCCGAGGGCGGAAACATAGGCTTGCGGGTCATTTCACAAGCGGGAAGTCAGTTGGTCATCGAGGTTCAGGATACAGGATTGGGCATTCCGCCTGACAAGCTCCCGTATATCTTTGATCGCTTCTATCAGGTAGACGGTACGGATACCCGACAGGGCGAAGGGACCGGCGTAGGTCTTTCCCTGACCAAGGAATTGGTACAACTCATGAGCCTGGGGCAGCTAGCTGAACTGAATGAAAGCTTTGAGGAATATGAAGTAGCAGAGGAGTACCTGAACGAAGCCTATCACCTGAGTGACTCCCTCAAGCTCTATCTGGATAAAGCCATCACCCTTAGTCGCCTGGGAAGCCTGGCCCATAACCAGGAAAAGCCCCAGGAAGCTCGGTCTTATTATGAAGAAGCGATATCCCTCACCCGCGAAATGGGAAATGACTGGTTGCTTCTCGAACTGGAGATAAACATGGCCTCCATTCAGGTTTCACTCGGTGACCTGGAGTTGGCGGAGTCCAGGCTGCATCGAATGGTGGAAGACACCAAAGGCATTGAAGAAGAAATCCCAAGAGTCCTCGCTGACATCCATCGTTTCTTAGGGGACATCTACGTGGAGCGAGGTCAATACAGTACAGCCAGGCAATCCTATCAAAAAGGGTATGCCTATGCAGAGGCCTGTAGTAACGCCGAGATCCAAATGATGATCGCCAGTTTACTGGCGGAAGTCAACCACGAATTGGGCTATTCTGACCAGGCCTACGACATGCTATCGACCGCTGTCGGACTGCAAGACAGCCTGTATGAAGAAGAAAACGCACGAGCTCTGATAAGGCAGGAGTTTCAATTCACCTATGAACAGCAGGCCTACGAAGACAGCCTTCAAAACGCCACCACCCTTGCCATACAGCGTGAGGAAAATCGCAGGCGAAAAACGGTCTCCAACCTATCCCTGATAGGCCTGGGTATCACCCTGGTTTTTGGTCTCGTCCTGTTCAATCGCTTTAGGGTCATCCGCAGAAAAAACACCATCATCCAGGAAGAAAAAGTCAAGCTGGACCTGGCTTACTCTGATCTTAATACCGCCAATGAAAAGCTCCGCGAACTGGATAACTTCAAGTCCCGCTTCTTCACCAACATCTCTCACGAATTCCGGACGCCCCTGACCGTCATCACCGGGATGACCCAACAGGTACAGCAGCAACCCGAAAAATGGCTGGATAAAGGTCTCAAGTTGATCGACCGCAACGCACAAAGCCTGCTTCATCTAATCAATCAAATCCTGGATCTCCGCAAGCTAGAGTCAGGCAACCTTAGCCTCCATCCGGTACAGGCGGATGTAATTCATGCCTTACGTCTGAGCGTGGCTTCCTTTGAATCCATGGCTGAAAGCAAAGACATCGAGTTGGAGTTTATGGCAGAAGAAGCAGAGTTGGCCATGGACTTCGATCCCGAAAAACTGGGGCAGATCGCCAATAACCTCCTCTCCAACGCCATCAAGTTTACACCCGAGGGCGGAAACATAGGCTTGCGGGTCATTTCACAAGCGGGAAGTCAGTTGGTCATCGAGGTTCAGGATACAGGATTGGGCATTCCGCCTGACAAGCTCCCGTATATCTTTGATCGCTTCTATCAGGTAGACGGTACGGATACCCGACAGGGCGAAGGGACCGGCGTAGGTCTTTCCCTGACCAAGGAATTGGTACAACTCATGAACGGGGAGATTTCCGTGGAAAGCCAAGAGAAAAAGGGAACGCGCTTTCGCATCGCCCTGCCCATACAGCAAAAAGCCGAATTAAGTGAAGCAAGTGCAACAGTCATTCCCGTAAACCAGCTTATTCCAGAGGCCCTCCCCACCCTGGTTTCCTCCGAAACGGAACTCCCGCGCTTGCTGATCATCGAGGACAATCCTGATATAGTCTCCTACCTCTACAGCTTACTCGAAGACCAGTACGAACTCTCTTCCGCCCCTGATGGGCAAGCGGGCATCGAGTTGGCCCTAGAGCAAGTACCTGACCTCATCATCACCGATGTGATGATGCCGTACAAAAATGGCTACGAAGTCACCGAAGCCCTAAAGCTAGACGAGCGGACCAGCCACATTCCCATCGTGATGCTGACGGCCAAGGCAGATCAGGATTCCAAGCTAGAAGGCTATCAGCGAGGAGCCGATGCCTTTCTCGCCAAGCCCTTTGATCAGGAGGAATTAAGGGTGCGACTCGCCAAACTTTGGGAGATTCGTCAGCGATTGCAAAGCCGCTATCAGAGTCAAGTAGATTTTCCAGCTACCGAGGACCCTACGGAAATAGCGGAGGACGCCTTCCTAGTCAAAGTTCGATCTGTGATCCTAGCCCACGTAGACGAGACGGACTACCGGCGGGATGCCCTCTGCGAGGATTTGGGTTTGAGCAAGAGCAACCTCAACCGCAAGCTCAAGGCCTTGACTGGGCTCTCTACGGGGAATTTCATCAGAGGGGTGCGGGTCGCTTATGCCAAAGAGCTGCTGATGAGCGAGCCAGAGCTCCAAGTTTCAGAGGTGGCCTACGCCTCAGGCTTCAATGATCCGGCCTATTTCAGTCGGGTATTCAGCGAGGAACAAGGCCTATCTCCGATTGAGTGGCGGGAAAAAAGGGTAGCTAGCAAGTAGGTAAAAATCGCCTTTTCTGGCGACTGGGGCAGGTTGGTTCAAAAATCCAAGCCTTTGGCTCGAAAGTCCAAGCCTCTTTTGGGTGTGATCCTGAGCTTTGACTCAACGATCAAATCCCAAAGCAATGAAACGAATTCTTAGCACCCTTTTTCTACTCGCCAGCTGTTCCATCCTCTTCGCGCAAACTGAGGGCGTCAGCATCAATACTACAGGAAACGAGCCTGATCCTTCGGCCATCCTCGATGTGCAGAGTGAACGTCAGGGTTTTCTCATGCCGCGCTTGACCACCGAGCAGCGAAACGGCATCACCGATCCAGTAGTCGGCCTGTACATCTACAACCTGGATGACTCCTGTTTCAACTATTTCACCGGAGAGACATGGATCCTGGATTGCGGACTGTCCTCTGATCTTGACAAGATGTTGCCGACTAGTCAGAATAGTCCTACCTCTTCCACTCAAACCCGACTGGTGGCAGAGGGGCCTAACAACACCTTACACATTGTCGGGTATTTTGTCAATACCCTGACGCTTGGCTCATTCAACCTGAACGGAACCGGAGGAATTACAGGTTATCTGGCTCAGTACAATCCTGTTACCCGGGAATACCTCTGGGCAAAGACAATTGATCCGCCAGGTGGTGGTGCCCAAATCGAGGACCTCACTACAGACGGATCAGGCAACATCTACATCACCGGCCCTGTAAATAGCTTGACAAACAGCTATATCATGAAGTTCTCGGCTTCCGGAACTCAGGAATGGATGTACCAGCCTATAGGAACGGTAGGATTCAATGTGATCCAGGGAGCATCGAATGATCAGGTATATTTTGGGGGGAGAATCGTAAGTTTTGTTGACTGGGGAGGAGGGACCACTACTGACCCAGGCTCAACTCCTGATGCTGTCATCGGGAAACTCACCAGCAACGGAACGATCGATTGGGTCCAAAATGGGTGGAGTGCTGCTTACACCAATAACGGGTCCAATATCCTCGATATAGTCGTGGACAATCAGGACAACCTGTATGCCTCCGGAGGATTAAATGGGACATTCCTATTTGGGAACCCTCCTATTACTGTAACTTCTACCGGGAGCCTATTTAACCCATATATCGCCAAGTTTGATGCACAGGGAACAGCCATTTGGGGGAGGTTATTTCCAACTACCAATAATGGAATTGCCATGCAAATCGGACTGGATCAAGCAGGGAATTTATATACCTCTGGCTTCTACTTATCCGATCTTGATGTGGATGGAATTTCCTTAAGCCCTACAACAGGAAACGGGGATTTTTTCGTAGCAGGTCTGGATGCGAGTGGTCAGGCCTTATGGGCAAAAAGCTTTGGGGGAGGGGCACTAGAATTCGAGTTGAACATGGAGGTAGATCCCAATGGGGCAACATATCTGACCTCCACTTTCCAGGATAGCCTGAAGGTTGGGACAGAAACCCTGATGGCAACTGCCTCCCCATCGCCTGATGTATATGTAGTCAAGTTCCAGCCGGATGGATCTGAGGGATGGCTCAAGCGGAGCTCTGGGAGTGGAAATGACGAGAGCCTGGATCTTCTCTATGCTTCATCAGGGATCATCTACAACGTAGGAGCTTTTGGGTCTAATCCCTTTTCTCTGGACGGCACCCAACTTGAAGGATCGCAATCCGGAGCACAGCGCGGATATATCTGGCCGATCGATGCCAATAGCGGAGACCTGGCTTCAAAGGGCAGCCTTTCCAATTCTCAGGACAATGATCGGGATCCGATGAATGAGCTGCAGGATTGGAATACGCTACCAGGGATTCCTACAGGATTCACTGACAATACCGATGATGTAAACGACGCAGATGCCGATCCCACAAATGAGATTCAAAGCCTCAGCTTGTCCGGAAGCACCCTCTCGATCACAAATGGAAATTCAGTTATCCTACCTGCTGATGGGGATAGTGATGATACCAATGAATTACAGGACTGGATGACCTTGCCGGGAATCCCCTCTGATTTTGCTGACGACATAGACAATGTAGAAGACGCCGACGCCGATCCTACCAATGAAATACAAACGCTGGCGGAAGTTCTGGCTCAAGGCTCGGATGCCAATGGCCAGCCCATCACCAATCTGTCTGCTTTGGAGGTCCAAGGCAGCATCACCATGCAGGACGGAAACCAGCAGGATGGCTATGTTATGACCTCTAATTCAAATGGGGTGGCGAGCTGGAAACCGTTAGAAATTGATCCGCTTACCCAACTAACAGATACAGATCAGGATACCTACATAGATGTCGAGCAAACAGCAGACGATGACATCATCCGAATGAATGCATCAGGAAAGGACGTTGTATCGATAGACAGTAGCGCAACCTATGTAGAAACAGACATGTTTATCGGAAGGGAATTTGCTACCAGTTCTACGAGAGTAGTCAATTATAATAGTATAGGCGCTTTTAGTACCTTTGGGAGTCAAGTAGCTGGTTGGCAGTCATTTATACCTGCTTCTAGTGGAAAGCTAGAGGCTGTGCAACTCCTCTTTGGGTCAAATCCTAACCCCAATTATACCATCAGTCTATACGAGGGGCAAGGGACGAGTGGCGATCTCATTACTACCACCAACTTTTCTCCTATTGTTAGTCAATGGAACTCGATTTTTTTTCCTGATGAGGTGATATTGAACGAAGGAGCTATCTACACAATCGGATTCAGTTCAATTAACAATGTTGGATTTGAGAGTGGTAATTTATATCCCTTGGTAAGAAGTAGTGTAGATCCTACACACGACTTCATGTTAAGGGTGGATGTATATAGTGAACTTCATACAATCAATATTTTTGATGGCAGGGTAGGTATTGGTACTGATAATCCTACCCGGGCCAAACTCGAAATCAGTGGCTCAACGAGTTTTGATCCAGGCGTTATCGGTTTCCTCAACGATGCTGGAGCCACAGGCAGCTACAACCCTAATGCCTTACCTTACTCCATCTACGCCAGCGATGTCATCTCAGGCCAGGAATTTCACGCCCATTCCGACCAGCGGATCAAAGACATCCAAGGCATTTCTGACAGTCAAGCCGATCTTACCACGCTCATGCAAATCGAGGTTACTGACTACCGTCTCCGCGACAGCATTGCCAAAGGCAATCGCCCCATCAAAAAGGTGATCGCCCAGCAAGTAGCTGAGGTATATCCTCAAGCGGTCAGCACTGACCTCACCG
>CAZFPQ010000240.1:0-10991 GCA_964521065.1 uncultured Bacteroidia bacterium
CCAACTTTTCAAAAAATATATCTTGACACTTCTTAGGGCCGGAAAGTGGGTTTTAAGGAAAGGGGATTCAAAGCAAGGGAATTTTGTCACGATTTAATAGCATCTCCCTTACTTGCTAATTCCTGTAAGGTCTCCCCCATTTTTGGGGGGCATACTGTTTTTTGGAAGATATATTTTGCCTATCGAAATATTAATTTCAAGCAAAATGAACGGCAACTCCCGACAGAACCTAGTCCAAAAAGCAAAGAACTCCCAGAAAGTCAGCGCGAAAAGCATCGCCAACCTCGCCGGCTCAGCGGTAGTGCTGGCGATGCTGATTTTTTACAATTATGATGCTGGGCATCCTAATTCAGGCATTTTTACCATTTCCGGCAAAGATGGAGAGCTCACGGTTTCTTCGGCAGGAACGGTATTGAATCAATACTCGGCCCTCCATGCAGATGCCACCGCAGGATCTCTGGTCATACAAGTAGATGATGTGGCGGACTTACAGGCAGATGCTGCCTTGGGAGCCAATGACCTGGTGATGGTCATGCAAATGCAGGGGGCGAGCATGCAAATAGCCAATGATACAAGTTATGGCCGGGTCACGGACTATGGATCGGCCGGTAAATACGAGTTTGCTTACGTAAGAAGTGTAGCGGGAAATGCCATTACCTTGAGCTGTGGTTTGCAAAACGACTACTATATAACGGGGCATGTACAGGTGATTCGCGTCCCCCAATATTCCAATCTCACCATTGAGGCGGGAGCCTCGGTGACTGCTCCTGCATGGGATGGGAATACGGGTGGGGTAGTCGCTTTGGTAGCAGAAAATACCCTAATCCTAGAGGGAGATGATGGAATAGATGTACAAGGAAAAGGCTTTAGGGGAGGTCTACGCCACAATGTGGCTAGCTACAATGTCACCGACTATTATTCACCTACCGAGAGCTATGGCGGAGAGAAAGGCGAGGGCATTGCTGGCTATCAGAGTGAATATGATGCTTTGGGGGGGCGATATGGGCGTGGTGCTGCTGCCAATGGAGGGGGAGGTGGCAATGCCCACAACGCTGGAGGCGGCGGTGGAGCCAATGGACACTCTGGAGTAAGCTGGACGGGACAAGGAAACATGGATGGATCGGTGACGGGGGCAAGTGCTTGGGCCTTGGACCCACAATATATCGCCAACGGCAACTCCCTTACCGTTTCAGCCGGTGGAGGAAGAGGCGGCTATACTTTTTCCTCCAGTAACCAGGATGCGCTGACGACGGCACCTGGGCAAAGTAGCTGGAGTGGGGATCGGAGAAGAGAACTGGGGGGATTAGGCGGGCGTCCATTGAGCGTAGACCCAGCTGAAAGACTGTTTTTAGGCGGGGGAGGCGGCAGTGGCAGTGGCAACAACAACGCCTCTAACGATGGCGCCAATGGCGGCGGTTTGGTCTTCTTGATTGCTAATCAGGTACAAGGAAGCGGGAGTATCCAGGCATCCGGAGGCGATGCGAAACCCACCACCTCTGGTCACAATGATGGCCCAGGTGGTGGCGGAGGTGGTGGATCTGTTGCCATCAAAGCCAACCATGTCACGGGCATAGAGATTTATGCTGAAGGAGGAAAAGGGGGGAATCAGCTGATCACCAACCATGAAGCCGAGGGGCCTGGCGGAGGAGGGGGAGGTGGGTTCGTAGCCTTGCCCAGTGGGGCGAGGCTGACGGTTCACCTAGAAGGAGGTGATGGCGGCACCACGACCTCTTTAGCTTTAACAGAATTTCCCGCCAATGGTGCCACCGATGGAGGCGAAGGGGTATCTGCGACTCTGGGTTACATCCCCTTCTGTAGTGACCATGACCACGACCAAGACGGTGTGGCGGATGCAGAAGATTACGACGACGACAATGACGGCATACCTGATTGGCAGGAAGTCGGGTGCAACAGCCTCGCAGATTTTGAAAGTGGAGCTTGTAGTGATCCCGCGGAGTTAAATGCCAATGGAGTGCCTCATTACCAAGATCCGAGTTATTGTAGCGGAGGGACCTTGGTGAATGGCACCTGCCCAGAGCTGGACAGCGATGGAGATGGCCTGCCGGATTTCCTGGACCGAGACAGTGATCAGGACGGCACCCCTGACTTGATCGAGGCAGGGGGCATAGATGAGGATGGAGATGGGAGTGTAGACTGTTACGAGACGGGCAGCGCCCAATATACCGTAACCCTAACCGTGACAGATGACCAAGGAGACAAGCGAAGTGTATCAGAGGTCATATCCTTGGGCAGCAATCCTCCTCAGGCAGCCTTTAGCTTGACGCCAGGAACTGGCGTCTCCTGGAATCAAATAAGCTTTGATGCCAGCGCGAGCTCAGATAATGGCAGCATAGCTACTTATGCATGGGATTTTGGAGACGAAAGCTCTAGCAGTCAGTTAGCCGGGAGTCACACGTATGCTTCGGAAGGAACCTATGCCGTAGTCCTGACGGTAACAGACAACGAAGGACTCCAAGACAGCTATACCCAATGGGTCACCCTCTTTGCCAGCGGAGGCTGTCAGCCCAATTTGGGTGGGGTATATTGGGAGGCCTATACGGGTATCAGTGGATCTAACCTGAACAATTTAACTGATGCGAGTAAATTCCCGGATAGCCCAGACGATTCTACCTATCTCACCAGTCTAGAGGGTCCCAATGGCTATGGCAACAATTTTGGTAGCCGTACGCGAGGCTTTCTGTATCCGCCAACGAGTGGCAACTATACGTTTGAAATATATGGGGATGACGACATTACCTTTTATCTGAGTAGCAGCGAATCGGAAAGCGGTATACAAGCAGTTTGCTACGTTGACGGATGGACGAGCCGCGAACAATGGACCAAATACAGTTCTCAGTCTTCGGATCCGGTAAGTCTTACAGCGGGGCAAGCCTATTATTTTGAAATCCTTCACAAAGAAGGAGGTGGTGGAGACCATTTTGGAGTGCGCTGGACCTTGCCGGGGGAATCCTCTCCTAACATCATCTCAGGCGATTACCTAGCTCCCTATGGAGCAGCTTGCAGCAACGTGCGCCCTGCCCCTTCGATCTCTGTAGCTCAGGTCAATGGAAGTGCTCCACTTACCTTATCCTTTGATGGAAGTTCTTCCACAGACTTTGACGGTAGCCTGACCGCTTACGAATGGGATTTTGGAGATGGGTTTGGGGCTACTGGAATAGCCGCTAGCCATACTTTTACGGCTCCTCAGCAACTCATAGACAGCGATGGAGATGGGTGGTGTGATACCTACGACAATTCTGCCAATGGAGGGAGTGGATTTCAAGCCGGAAGCCCGCTGGATGTAGGAGATCATGATGGGGACGAGGTGTATGATTTCCTAGATTTAGATTCAGATAATGATGGCTTGTCCGACTTGATTGAGAATGGGGGAATCGATAGCAATGGCGATGGGAGGCTAGATGTGAGTACCGATAAAGACCATGATGGCTACGTAGACGCCCTGGATCCCGATGACGATGGCAGCCCAGGCATTGACACGGGAGAAGCCACTGAGCCTCTGCTGCAGACCAACGAAACTGGCCTGCTGATTTCCCCAAGCTCCTTTCCCATTAACCATGATGGCGACAATTGGCCGGCCTACTTGGACCTCGATAGCGACAACGATGGCCTACCTGATCTATGGGAAGCACAAGGGCAAGATGACAATGGAGATGGCTATGTGGATGGCTTCATAGATGCTGATGGAGATGGCTTCCACGATGGCTATGACAGCAACGATGATCTAACTGAAGGAGATGACGATGGGGGGTTGATCTTGGTGAAATCTACTGCAGATCAAAACGGCAATGCCCGTTGGGGAGATGGGGAATCTTTTGTCTCAGGATTTGATATCAACTTGGACAGCGACCGCGATGCCTATCCCGATTGGTTGGACCGGGATTCTGACCAGGATGGAATTCCTGACTTGTTGGAAGCAGGGGGAGCAGATATCAATGGCGACGGCCGGGTAGATGATGCGACCGACGCTGATTTGGATGGCTTTATGGATGTGTACGATCCCGATAGCGACAACGATGGCAACCTAGAGGTGGGAGCCAACTCCCTAATATTGGACGATAGCGATGGAGATCAAGCCGTGGAAGCTGGCACCCAGCGTAAGCTATTTGATACCGACCAGGATGGTACACCGAATCACTTGGATCTAGATGCAGACAACGACGGCATCTACGACATCGTTGAATCGGGCAATCAGGGGCAAGACACAGACCAAGATGGCCAATGGGGCAGCTATGGCGACATGCCTACCGATCTGGATCTTGATGGGTTGGTTGACGCGGTAGACGCTAGTCAAGAATTAGGTGGTGGCAGTCCTGGTTCCCCTGTGCTCCGCAGCTCCCCCCCAGGTAGCGACGGCTTCCCCACCTCCTACGTGAATGGCGACATGGACTTTGATGCTTTGCCAAACTTCCTCGACATTGACGCCGATGGCGATGGAATCATTGATTGGCTCGAAGCCCAGCCCTCGGGCATGAGCAGCCCTACCGACGGGCTTAGCTCCCCTAGTGGCGTAGATGTAGATGGCGACGGAATGGATGATGCTTTTGATCCCATAGACCAAACCGATGGCAGCGCCATCTCAGGTGGGACGGCTATAGATCCCATAGATAGCGAAAGTGATGGCGAGGACGATTACCTGGATACCAATTCTGACAATGATCCATATCCTGATGCAGTAGAGGGGCATGACAGCAATGGTGACCAGGTCGCAGATACCAGCCCTAGCAACGTAGATGCGGATCAGGATGGCCTAGACGATGCCTTTGATACCATGAGCGATGCTGCTGCTCCTGCTTACGCCAGTCAAAATGCTCAGGCTTCTAACGAGCCCGTACAGGACTCTGATAACAACATGGCTACGGGGGGGGACCGCGACTGGCGAGAAGAAAGTGCAGCGAGCCTGCCGGTAGAGTGGATGTCATTTACGGCGGAACTGATCAACGGAGACGGCGTGTTAAAGTGGGCCACTGCTACTGAAATCAATAGTCACTTTTTTGCCATAGAGCGATCGCTCGATGCCCGAAATTATGAAGCGGTGGGAAGGGTAGAAGCAGCTGGTAACACCACCGAACAACAATTCTACACCTTTACCGATCCCAATCTGCTCCAGCAGGGAGCGCCTCGCTTCGTTTACCGTCTGCGTCAGGTAGACCTAGATGGAAGCTTTGACTACAGTGATTTGGTAGAACTGCGCATGGATGGGGAAGTGGCGGCCCTTGCCGAGTTGACGGTATATCCCAATCCTGCTTCGGAGCGGGCCTTCCTCAAGATTCAGAGTCCTGCAGACGGCAATTGGAAATTTGAGCTGATGAGCATGAACGGTCAACTGGTTCAGCAAAAGAGCATGGCCTTAGGCTTCGGCTTTCAAGAGGTAGAAATCAACCTTAATGGCCTAGCCGCGGGTTACTACATTGTGCGCCTGACTCATGATAAGGAAGAACTAACCGCGAAATTTTCCGTCCGATAAGGAATCAATCATTCCCCCATTGAGCCAAGCCCATCCCCGAAGGGATGGGCCTTGGATTTTGGATTCCTCTTTTTAGTGATAAAGAAGAGAGGAGCTGAAGTGGATTTCAAGTTCTTGGGTTATTGTCCGATACCCCATACCCCATACCCCATATTCCTTCTTCCCCCCACCGACTTAAGCGTCTCGTTCTATCAGCTTCACAATCCGATTGTACACCCTGTTTAAGCCAGCCCAAAACATCTGTCCCTTGCTGGTATTGACAAACTGGACGACCACCGCATCAATCTCGCTGTGGTACCGGGCAATGCTGGTGTATCCGTGGAGCCAACCGGTATGCTCATAAGGGTAGACGGAAGTATAGATTTCTTGCTCTTTTGGATCCAACAAGCTGCCATCTATGAGGGCCCGCAGGAATATGCCTACATCCTCTGCGGTGGCGATCATGGATCCTCCTGGGCGGGTATATTCGATGGATTTTAAGTCGGCTTCATGGCCTACGTAATAGCCACTCATGACCTCATTGGAGTCTACTTCGCTGTACAGGCTGTAGGTGTTGTTTAAGCCAAGGGGAATGAGGATCTCATCCTTAATGTACTGATGGTGAGAGTAGCCCAAGGTCCTGTCTAAAATTTCACCGATGAGTAAGAAGTTGGTGTTTGAATAGCTGTATTTCTTATCTGGTGAAAAATCAGCAGGTAGCTCATAGACCAGCTCCACGGTGGCCATGTAGTCCACATGGGGATCTTGGTCTTCAAATTCGGGAAGAAAGATGTATTCGGGGATGCCACTTCGATGCTGTAGCATCATCTTAAGTGTGATTTCATCCGCATGCTCAATTTTTCCTTCGACTTCAGGGATCAACTCGGCCAGCGTATGATCCAAGGACAATGCTTCTTGGGCAATCAACTTGCTGGTGGCAGCAGCGATGTACAGCTTGCTGATGCTGGCAATTTTAAATAAAGCGTGGGGATCCGCTGGGATTTCCTCTGTCCGATCCTTCCAACCAGCGCTGTAAAACGAGGGCTCGCCTCCTTGATTGACATAGACAATGATGCCGTCATAACCACGATCTAAGGCTTTTTCTACTTCTCCTTCTACGCTGTCTTCTAGAGGGGCTAAACCAGTGGCGCAACCTGAAATGCACGCCGTGGCCAAAACCAACGCGAGCGAAAAGGTAAGCTTGATGGGGGAGGAATTTAGGTATTTCATGTTTTTAGGGTTTATAAAGGTGATAAGATGATTTCCATTTGGTGGGAAGAAAGATCAAGCAAAAGTGCATAGTTGTTTTTTGACTGTTCCGTAGGAGAGGATTAAGTCAATAGATAGGCTAGTTTGCCCTCTGGATCATGGCTTTAAACCAAATAAGGGACGGATCCACTTGATTCGACGAATGAGCTCAAAAGTCACGTAGCAGCCTAAAAAGGTCAAGGCACATACCAAAATGAAGGCTGCCCCAGCTGGAATAGCCGTCGGAAAGATCAGGTAAGAGGTCAGGTACAAAAAGACCATGTGTAAGATATAGATGGGATAGGCGGCCTGGCTTAGGTAGCGCAAGGCTGGGTGAGGTTGGTTGAGGTAACGATATCCCAATCCCAGTATCGCAAATACCCATAGATTGGATTCCAAAGCCAAAAGGCTATTGGGAGCTTCGAGGTCATAGGCGAGAAATCGACCCAAAAAGAGGGAGGTGGCCATCGCCAAGAGAACCCACTTCCATCGATCCACCAACTCCCAGAAGGAAGGGCCCGCGTAGACCATGAGGTAGCCGTTCAGAAAAGCCAGCAGCCCTAGCCAAAATCCATGTGGGGTTTGGGCATACAGCGAAAATATTTCTGGCTTCACCCAAACCGCCTCAAGTACCAAAGGAAGACTAAGTAAAACCAATCCAACAGGGTGGCCCAATACCCGGGAAATGATTCTCCCTATGGCCTGCTCCTTGACTCGCTTGAGGTATAGGAACAATGGGGTGAGGACCATGACGTAGATCAGAATGTTGCCTAAAAACCATAGGTGCGCCGGATTGGGCAGGTACATGGGGTCCTGATGGTAATAGTCGCGCCATAGCCAAATATGTAAAGGCACGATGGCAAGAATCCCAAAAACAAAGGGCAGCAAAATTCGCTGAGCCCGTTCTTTCCACAGCTCCACCCAATTGCGCTTGCGCATCGCAAAGCATACCCCCATCCCTGAGACGAAGAAAAGTAGCGGGATTCGCCAGACACTCAGCAAGGACATCGAGGGCTCCAAGGCATCCAAGGGCAGGTCGTGTTTGATAAAGCCGATGAGCGCCCCCCAAGGCCGGAAGCCGATGGCTACGTGGTAGATAACCAACAACCAAATGGCGATTACCCGTATCCAGTCGATGTCGTATCTTCTAGTTTCCATGTTTCAGTTGAGTTGTAGGAAAAAGTGGGATGTGAATGGGCAGCTGGAAAAGGTGGAAGTCCTTTTTTGCCAAGCCATGGTTGGAGGAAAGCTTGGTATTCACTGTGCTTGGCGAATCATGTCTGCGACTTGAGGGCGGGTGGCCTGTAGGTGTGCGTAATCAAGTTTAAATCCTAGCGGCCCGAGATCTTTGCTTACTTGGTCATAGACCATTTTTACCTGCTCAAAAGGACCTTCAACCGAAGCCAGAGCCGTGGATCCATACTGGTTGCGGATGTTCAATTCTGCCCCTTTATCCAGCAGGGCTTGGACCAGGTCCGTGCGACAATAAAAAGCGGCGCTATGTAGAGCTGTTCCTCCATCCGCTCCGGTAGCATTGAGGTCTGCACCTGCCTCGATAAGCTGTTTGGCGACAGCCGACTGATCAAAGGTGATCGCGATGATGAGTGGGGTAGAGCCAAAGTCATCTTTCTGATTGAGGTCTGATCCCGCTTCGATGTGCGCCTGCATCAAGTCAAGGTCTCCCATAAATGCGGCTTCATGGATGCTTCGCTTGGGTACCTGGGTGCCGGTCTCGGAATTGCCAGGGCCACAAGCCGCGAGTTGCATAAGCCCTAAAGTGGCGAGGATGAGGCTAGAAAGGATGAAAAAATTACGAAATGAAGTCATCGGTTTAAATTATGTAAGTGCACAAAAAGGGAGTGATTTCATTGATCCAGGTGGCGGAGCACTAGACTCATGTCTCGATGTCTCAATGTCACATCTCTTAACATCTCCTTAGCGATGTTTGAGATGATACAAAGGTGAAAAAGCACCTCGAGGCAGGCGAAACAGCTACGCAGCAATCTCTGCTAGCGATGATGCAGGCCTATCAACCATGATGCAGGCCTGACAATCATGGCGCAAAGGGCGATATTTCTTGCTGTCTAAGGGGGAGAATCGCATATTGGACTTAGGACTGAATCACGCCTTTCATGCCAGACTATAGCACCCCTAGGGATCCCCTCATACAGCGCGCCATCATGGTCATGGAGACCCATTTGGGGGATGAAGACTTTGGTGTAGCTGAGTTAGCAGAAGAGATGAACATGAGTCGCTCTACCCTGCTCCGTCACGTCAAGCGGGCCACGGGGCTATCGGTTGCTATCTTTATTCGGCAGCTACGTCTACGCCGGGCCAAAGAGCTACTTCATGACCCTTCCCTCACGGTTTCGGAAGTGGCCTACCAAACGGGATTCAGCAGCAGTTCCTATTTCGCCAAGTGCTTTCGAGATGAGTTTGGCTATACGCCTGGTGAAGAACAAAAGCACTCCATCGAGCAGCAGGCCATAGCTGAGGATGCTCCGCCTTCTGCCCCTGATAGGGGTCTTTCGACCGTTTCTGTCGGAATCAAACTCTGGCCTAAGTTGGTGCTCGCCGGTGGAGTAATCCTGGTCTTGTGTATAGGACTTTTTGGGTGGTGGCCCACCACTAACTCGGAGCTTAGCTCCTCTCCCAAAACCATTGCCGTGCTGCCCTTTCAAAACGACAGTCCAGACAGCAGCAACGTCTACCTGATCAATGGGTTGATGGTGGCAATCATTGATAACCTTCATCAAGTGGAGGACTTACAGGTTACCAGTCGAACCACCGTAGAGCGATACCGTGGAGTTTCGCGTACGGTTCCCGAATTGGCGGAGGAATTAGGAGTGAGTTATTTCGTGGAGGGTAGTGGGCAAAAAATTGAAAATGAAATCATTCTCACCCTTCGACTGGTGGATGCAGGAGCAGATACCTTGATTTGGGCTCGCCGCTACAAGCGAGAAACTACAGATATCTTTCAGCTTCAGTCAGAAATATCGACTTCCATTGCCTTGGAGATCGAAGCCATCATCACTCCTGAGGAGCAGAAACGGCTGGAACTGCCTCCGACCGACAACCTGCTCGCCTACGACTACTATTTGAAGGGATTGGGGCAGATCCAAGAGGAAACCCGAGAGGGCCTAGAAGCAGGAATTGCTTCCTTACAACAGGCCATTGCAGAAGATCCCCAATTCGCACATCCCCATGCTTACTTAGCCATCTCCTATTACTTTTTGGACCTCTTTCAGGAGGATAAAAACCACGTAGAGGACATCAATACCTACGCCGATCGGGCCCTCTTGCTTGATCCTGGCCTCAACGAAAGCCTCATCGGCAAGGCCCTTTACTACATGCAAACCGGGCAATACGAGCTAGCCATTCAGTTTTTTGAGAAAGTCTTAGCTAAAAGCCCCAATTCGGGTTGGATTCACAATTTGCTCCTGACTATTTACACCCTTCACCTGCCCAATACCGAACAGTACCTGCGGCATGCCGTCCAAGGCATCCGTTATTCTGTCGCGGGCCAAGATTCAGGGATTACCAGCATGTCCTATTTACATCTAGGAAATGCCTTGGCCCAAAACGGATTTTTGACGGAAGCTGAGTTGTACGTGAACAAGTCTCTGGACTACCAGCCCAGCAATCCCTTTGCGGGGATCTTGTCTGTTTACATTGAATTGGGTCAAAGCCATGACATGGATGCCGCTTATGATCGGTTAAAGGCGTTGGTCACCCAGGATACGACCTTTTTTGCGACGTTGCAGGAAGTCGCAAAAGTGGCGTATCACCGTGGAGATTATGAGGTAGCCCAAGAATATTATCTCCGCTTTTTTAGACGGGAAGAAGCCTCAGGTCTCAATGTGTATCCAGATGCAGATATCAACTATGCCTATGTCATGGAACAGCTAGGACATCCCGATGAAGCCAAACCCTATCGCGAACAATACCATGCTTTCATAGCAGAAGACAAATCGCCCTATCAGGATCTTGGATACGCCGTGTACCATGCCTCGATGGGAGAGAGGGAGAAAGCGATGTCCCACCTCAAGGCATTTTCTCAGCTGGAAGGCTATCAGTTTTGGATGGTGAGGTTCTTGGAGGAGGATCCCATTCTGAAAACATTGAGTGGTGATCCAGCCTACGCAAAGACCGTAAAGCGTATTCAAGATACCTTTTGGGAACAGCATCAACAGATGCGCAAGGTCCTGGAAACCGAAGGGGTAATCTAGGGACTATGTCAAGTTGAGAGGTGAAGGAGTTAAGAAGGTTAAAAAGTTAA
>CAZFPQ010000241.1:0-10960 GCA_964521065.1 uncultured Bacteroidia bacterium
TAGGAACTGATTTTACTACCAAATATCGAATATATTTTCACAAAACATTGACCAACAATACATTAACAAGCTCCCCCATCTCCTCGCCGAGTAAACCTTGTTGCTTGAAACACATAGATCAAATTCCAGGAAAACCGGTAGAAAATTCCTGCCACCTTCATCAAAAATCGCCAAAAGTCCAACAGAGTCCTTTTGTATATTCGCCCTTACTAGAGAACATTTCGGCTTGCAACTCCCTAAAGATTCTTCAACTCCAGATCCACTCCGCCTCTCTTGTAGTGGGCAGTTCCCTGCCAAGTGGTTGGCCATGCTGGGCATGGTAGCGATCTTACTGCTAGGCTGGCTGTATTCGGCGAGTCAGCTTTACCCTGCTGAAGATGCCAGCATCCTTTTTCGATACAGCGAAAACTTAGCTCAGACTGGGCAAATCAGCTATAATTTTCAGGGAGAAAAGGCAGAGGGGGCCACCGATTTTCTCTGGATGATCCTGATAGCAGGAGGAGTAAAGTTGGGACTAAGTTCCTATCCACTAAGCTTGGCTCTCAGTTTCATGGGCCTACTGCTAAGCTTGTTCTTGCAATGGAAACTGGTGGATGGCCGCTTTGGTCCTAGCGCCCTACTTTGGTTTGGTTGGCTATTGGCACCCTTCCAATGGGCAGCCTTGCAAGGATTCTCGGTGATTTTTTGGACCACTAGCCTCTGGGGCTTAGTATTTCTCTGGCAGAAAAAGAATAAGCAAGGCTTTTTTTCTCTTGCCTTAATTGCCTGTCTCATCCGCCCCGATGCTTTGCCTATCGTATCCACCCTGATCCTAGGCCTGATTGGGCAAAACCGAAAGCAGCTTGAGCCCCTTCTCCGCCCCTTGCTAGGATATCTTATTTTGCCTGGGTTGGTCTACTTCCTTTGGCGCGCCTGGTATTTTCAAAGCTGGCTGCCTTTACCCTTTTTGGTCAAATCGGCGCTAGGAGCTGCAGAGAGTGGATATCCTAAAATGGAATCGCTTCGATATTTTGGCTTGGTTATGGGTCGAATGCTAGTTCCCCTTATCCTGCTAGCCAGCTGGCTAGCCTTGAGAAAAAAGCAACTATGGATTTCTGACAAATTACTCTTTGGGTTGGCCTTCTTAGTTGCTCCCCTACTCTTTTATGCCGGATTCAACCTAGAACAAAATGTCGCCCATCGTTTCATGGCCCCTTTATGGATAGGAATCATGCTTTTAGCCATGCCTAAAGATGGTAGGTCGTTTTTAAACATCGTTGCTTGGGGGCTCTTCCTCTTGCTTTCTTTGGCCTACTCCTTCATTCAGTTTAGCCTGACAGCCTTCGAAGCATACAATCGACCACGGACCGTGGCCTACGAATTGGCTAAACTTCCCCGTAATGCCCTGGCTACCACCGAAGCGGGTCACCTGCCTTACTACAGTCATTGGACGAGTCTCGATTTATGGGGACTCAACTCACCCAGCTTGGCGACCAAGCTACCCTCACCAGAACTCCTAGCGGAATTTGCTCCAAGTCTCTTCCTTGTGCATCCTGCTATGGACTGGGACGAATGGCAGCATGAGGCGCAAAAGCCATTAAGTCCTGCGAAGAACTGGGCCAACATGTGCCACCAGACCCTACGCTATCTCCAGTCCACCGGCCACTATGAAGCCTGGGCCCTGGCACATGAGACTGGTGAACCGGAAAAGGGGTATACCGGATTTTACCGGGCAGCATCTTGGGCTCATCAGCTTCAGCGAGATTACCTAGTCTGGCGGGGAAAAGTAGCCGAGGATCCCGTTCGCTGGGATTTCTATTTTATCGACTGTCAATCTGAGATTTACCGGGATCTGCGATCAATCATGATTCATCAGGGAGGGCGGCTTTTGACTGCCCCAACCCCAGCTTGTGACCCCAAGCAGCCAAAACCATCATCCAAATAACTGGCTCTAAGGGAAGGCGATAGCGAGGCATGCCGTGCAATAGAGCGTGGATGGCAGTAAAATAGGCAGTTAATAACCAGAGAGGCAGCCATTTCCGTTTTCTAAGCTCAGGGTTAAAAATGACGGCCATTAGGAGTAGCAAAAACCCTGCATGCTGCCAAAGCCCCGCGACATAAGCAAAGGGACCATAAAAGACCTCTGGCGTACCCAGCCAAAACTTAATGCCATTGAGTAATGTCCCCTTTGGCAAGTTGAAGGGATGGGATCGCCAATATTTCAAAACGGAATCCTGCATGGCTTGATTCCGAAGCTGTGGATCAGCTATTGACTCGAAGAGACTAAGGTTATATACCGCGGTATCGTCCAAAGAAGTGAGCTGTGGCAGGTTGACCTGCCCATGGTACATCACCTCGCCTCCTCCTAGATGCAAGCGTACCCAGGTCCCATATTTTTGATGCTGATGCAGCCACCAAGGGGAAAGTAGTAAGAGGTAAACCAAGGAATATTGGCCAAGCCGCAGGGCCAGCTTTGTTCCCCGCTCTCCATGCCAATCCCAAGCAGCCAGCAGGATCAAAATTGGATTGATTACATCTAGGGTAGGTCGGATCAAAACAGACAGGACCAAGCTGACACAGGCCAGCCACATGCGCTTTTGTTGCAAGGCCCAAAGTCCCAGGATGAGGAGAAAAGTGAAGCTACTCTCGGTATAGGCATGATTAGAAAAATAAAGCAAACCGGGACTAATGGCGACCAAACAAGCCGTCCACCAAGCCAGCTTTACTGATGACTGGAGCTCTTTTGCCCAAATAAAAACCAGTCCCACGGTCAGGGAACTTAACAATATATTGAAATAGACTATCCCCGGGAAGCCCAATAGGCCATCCAGCAGCGGAAGTCCTGGCATTACCTTATGGCTGCCGATCAAGCCACTTTGCCACAAATCTTGTCCCGCTTGCCAATACACCTCATCATCCCGAAAGAGGTGGGGATAATCCGCGCGCCCAAACTTGCCCCACCAGAGCAGCAAACGCAGCAACAAGGCGCCCAATATCAGCCAAGTAGCTTCCGAGAAACGAAATATTCCCTCCTTTTTCACAAGCGAAAGATAACATGGATCTGCTACAGTCCTTCCTTGTCAGAGGATTTATTCGAATCGGGAAGCATTAGCCAAAAACCTAAATGCTCAGTCCTAGACCAAACAGAGTCATCTGGGAAGAGATCTATGGGAGAGCCGATTAGGAGGCTATCCCGAGTGGGAATGCCTTGAGCAACTTTTGATATGGAAGAGTCAGTCAGACAAGGAATGCCAACTAAGTTTCCGGCTTGAGAGCCTTGTGGCAAGGCCAAGACCATAGGTAAGTCAGCCTCTTCCTTGATTTGCTTTGCCTCCTTATTCAGGGCAGGCGAAGAACTGTGGTAGAAGGTTCCCACACTTCCTAGCCCCCAACGATATCCCTTGAGACTGAGTCCTACCAAAAGGGTTGCCAGGGTGATTAACTTGAGTCCAGTTAGCCAACGCTTACTTTTGCCCTGACTAAACAACCAAATGACCAGTCCAAGCATGATGGGCGCATAATAGCGGGGTTCCATTAGATAGGTCCAATAGCCAATCCAGTTCCAATCCTCGGCCGCTATGGTTAAGGATTGAAAACCAAGCAGGCTGAGTACCGCTAGGCTGGTAAACAGCAGGCTCAATGCAAATTGAAAAGGTTTAGGGGATTCTTTCCGTTCCCTCCAAGCTCGTAGGCCCATGCCCCAAGCCAGCCAAAGGATCGCTAAAGAAGCTATTTGAGCCAAAACCTTGAACCAAGGGTAGATGTGGGGAAGCCAAGCCTTGATTTGTAATTCATGGGGAAGGCCGTAATACATAAAGGCCTTCAAGGCAAAGGGTTCTACCTTGAGCAACTGAGCTGGAAAAAATCCACGAGCAGTCGCTGCCCCTTGATAACCAGCTGCGGTAGGATGGACAAATTCCCACATCAACCAGGCCAAAGAAAGCAACAAAGAAATGGCTCCTTGTCGGCTAAGGGCTTTGCTATTGGAAAAATAGCCTTGGGCGATCCAATAAGTAGGCAGCAAAGGAATCAAAACCAAGTAAGCCGTTCGGCTGTAAGCTGCAACCCACAGACAGCCCCAGGCTAGCCAATCCCCCCCTACCCAATCATCTAAGAGCAAGGCCCAGGCTATAGCTAAGTAAGCCAAAGCCCAGAGGCCTGATCCCGTCAAGTAATGAAAAGGAGGCAAGGTAAAAGCGAGGAAAAGGGGTAAGCAGACACTTACACTGGAATGATCCTTCCTCAAGGCATTAAATACGCGCTTGATTCCCCAAAATACCAGCAGCAAAGACAGTACATCTAGTCCCAGTATGGCCGCATAGGGATCCCTCAGCAAGCAAAGCATGCCCGCCAAGGCATAAGCATAGCCAGGGGCAAACATGTCTAAAGCCTGGGACTTAGTTTGGCTCCAATCTTGGGGGTCTACTTGCAACCAGTTTAGGCCATTTCCGGCCAGTAATTGATAAGCCGCGCCAGCTTGTACCTCGGTATCTAAGTACAGATTGGGATAAGCCAATCGGTGCTCTACTTGCAAGGCCCAGGCAAGTATCCATAGCAGAAAAAGCCAGGCCCCTCGATGTAAGCCTTTTGACAGAAAACGAGAAAATATGCCCCATCTTTGTTTTCTCATGCTTTGCGAAACTAGCCCCCTTTTCCCTACAGGTCAAAGCCGAAATCAGTCACCTGCTATGACAAAAGGTCTCAGGAACCTTTAATGGATGACAAATTGTGTCTAACATTTTTTCTCTACCCAACTTTCTGTCCGGATTTCTCGTGAATAATATAGAAGAGAGAAAAGATTTTTTGTTCAGATGTGTGTAATACCTATTGGGCAAATCGTCTTGTGATCAGGGAAGGAGCAAAGGAAATTGCATTGTTCTATTCCACGAACATTTCTAAACTACGAAGAGACTTGATATTGATCCCTCCTGTTCGAGGGAAGTTCCCAGTGAGGAATTTTCTCTCCGTGCAGCGTATTGATTAAACCTTGCGTCTGAATGACATCTAACTACTAACAAACCCAACTTACCATGGGATCCTTCCACCAAACCTCACGCGGCTGGCTAGCCAGAAAGCTCAAAGGTAAAGAATGGCTCTTCCTTGGTCTTTTTTTGCTGTTTTACCTGGGCTTAAATGTCTATGGCCTTGAGCCACTGAAAGAAAAACCTGCCATCAGGGCAGCCTTCACTCAACCAGAAGCCACACCACTGTCTCAATCTCAACCCGAAGAGACGGATAAGTTTTTGGGCCTTCCCTAACACGATCGGTCCCAACCCATCGATTCAAACACCTCTCACCACGCTTTCGCATGGTGAGATTTTTTTTTGAGACCTTGGGAGTTTGAGACGCTGAGAAATTGAGAGGAAAGGAGAGAGCTCACAGATGGGGCGTACTTGGCTCTACCTTCCTCAAAACCCTCACCGATTTAACCAGTCCTTGAACCGAGGCGCTTTTTCAATGCTCACAATCGCATCCATGTCACTCGG
Source organism: uncultured Bacteroidia bacterium (assembly GCA_964521065.1). Lineage (GTDB taxonomy): Bacteria > Bacteroidota > Bacteroidia > J057 > J057 > CAYVAP01. The sequence continues at coordinate 5,466 of CAZFPQ010000241.1, forward strand.
CGGCTTCAACTCAATCTTGACCCGGCTCTTGGGGTAGGAAAACATGTTGCCGATGGCATGATAACAGATGATGAATTGGCGATTGATGCGGAAAAAATCTTCTGGATCCAGTAAATCTTCCAACTGGGTCAGGGTATAATCCACGATGTGCTGCCGCCCATCTGGGGTAATCAGAAAAACGTATTTTTGCTGACCGAAAAAATAGGCTACATCCTCGACCGGGATTGATTTGATTTTCTCCCCTGAGGTCACCATGAAACGCTTTTGATAAGTTGGCCGGGTTTTCTGCTCTTCCAGTGCCGTCAAGACTGATTGCACATCAAAGGGAATAGGCGCCTTACGGCTTTCTCGGAACTTGGCCAAAGCCGCCGACAAATCATCGTTTTCGATGGGTTTGAGCAAGTAATCCACGCTATTGAGCTTAAAGGCCCTAATAGCGTACTGGTCGTAAGCGGTGATAAAGATGATGGGGGTCTTGACCTTTACCTGCTCAAAAATGCTGAAGCTGTTGCCATCAGCCAGGTGGATATCAGCGAAGATCAAGTCCGCCTCCTGGTTCTCTAACCAGCGCACCGAGCTAGAAACCGAATCCAGCACTTCCATTACTTGGGCCTCTGGCTCCAGTTTGTGGAGCAAGCGACTCAAACGCCGAGCGGCGGGTGGTTCATCTTCTATGATCAGGACGTTGAGCATGCGTTCGGGGGTAAATGGCAAAAACGAATCTAGTGGAATTGTGCTTATAGACCAAAGTAGGAAGAGCAGGTGGCTTGATCAAGGATCTTTTCCCCAATCATTTTGCAGACAACAAAGGCACCAACACCTCCGGATCTCCGTCCAATTCTCTTGGCAAAGGCAAACCCAAGATTTCTGCTACCAAAGGATACACATGGATGTTCTCAAAACTTGGCAGCACCGTATCAGCGGGCAGCTGAGGACCTTTGGCAATAAAGATGGCTCCCATTTCAGGTACTTCCTGTGGATCATAGCCGTGGGTACCGGTACTGACGGGCATGCCCCAGCGCCCAAAGACCGCTGGAGGGATGGTCTCTACGATCAAGTTTCCGATGCGAGGGTTGCCCTTAAATTGCAGATGGGCTGGCATTTCTTCAGGGCGATAAACTCGGATGGGATGGGTTTCACTCCTGGCTTGCAACTCCGAATAAAGCCGATTCACCTCGGAGCTGTCCTTGTGGTACAGCAAGGTAGAGGTGCTTCCCCGAGCTATTTCAAAACCTTCCAGATTTACTAGGCGAGACAAGATCACAGGGTTTTCATGATCGACTTCAATCATGCCATGGTCGGCAACTACCATCAGGTGAATCGGCAGACCCGTAGCCTGCAAAGCACTGTCCAGGTAGCCCAAGTCTCGGTCCACTTGGAGTAAGGCTTCTCGTGTCTCGTCTGCATCTGGGCCGTAGCCATGGCCACGGCTGTCGACGACGGAGAAGTATAACGTGATCATGTGAGGGCGTCGTTCTTCAGGCATAGCCAGCCAATCCAGCACTTGATCAACACGTTTTTGATGAGAGACCTTGCCATCATAGGGATACCAGTAAGAAGGACGAATGCCTTGCACATCAGCCTCAGAACCCACCCAAAAGTAGGAAGCCGCCAGCATACCCTGCTGTTCGGCCAACACCCACAGAGGAGTTCCCCCATACCAAGACCCATCCTCTACGACTTCTCGGTTGCTGATTTTATAGAGCTGCTCCCGATTCGGATCAAAAAAGGTATTGCCTACCAAGCCATGCTTAGCCGGATATAGCCCCGTCACCAATGAATAATGATTGGGGAAGGTTTTGGAAGGGTAGCAAGGCAACATTTTCTCTGCCGAGACACCTTCTCGCTTCATGCGAAGCAGGTTGGGGGCCTGAAATTTTTCAGCGTAGTCATAGCGGAACCCATCCACGGAAACCATGACCACGTAGGGCTTTTCGAGCTGAACAGGGTCATTTTGTCGATCGCTCACTTGAGGCTCAGGATCATGACAAGCTGAACCCATGACGGAGATCAGGGCGAGAAAAGTGATGAATCTGGACATACTGAAGGGGTATTAAACAAGACTACACTTGCAGGGGATCACTTGGTTCACGCAAGCGAGTCAGGATTTCTTCGGGTGCCTTCAGAGAGCGGCGGTACTCCATGATGCACTGCAAGGTAAGCGAAGTAAGTCCAGGAATGGGGATCAAACCTGCGATTTTGTAGCGCTTCTTGAGGTCCATTTTGTTTTTGGCAATCATCGACGAAATGAGCCACTCGATCAACTCATCCACAATCAGGGAGGAACCCAGGGAAGCTCCAATGAAAGGGATCTCCAAACCAAACAGGGCGGTATCAATGCCAGAGGAGATCAGCGCCAAATAAACGAGGCGCCGCCGAAAACCTTTGAGTTCGGCGGCGTCTTCTGTAGTCAGAGGTGTGGTAGGTTCAGCCATAGATAGCAGGGCAGGTTTTGAATGCCAATATAAAACCTGTGCGGGTTATGCTTGGGATTTTTTTGTTCCGAATAGGCTACTGAGAATGCCATTGAAAATGCTCAGAAGCAGCAAAAAGCCTAAGGCCCACCAGATATTGGCCACCGCGAAGCCAGTCAACAAGTAGTCTGCCAAAAGCACCATCAAGCCATTGATCACAAGCAGGAAAAGTCCCAAAGTCATGACGGTAATCGGCAAGGTCAAAAAGGTGAGGATGGGCCGTACGGTCCAATTGACCAGTCCAAGCACGATGGCTGTGATGATGGCAGCAGAGAATCCATCTACCGTGACCCCGCCTAATAGCTCGGCAGTGATGTACACGGCCAGGGCGTTGATGAGGATGGAAAGAATGAGTCGCATGGGGTATATTGATATGGTTTATGTCGGAAAAAGATACCTGGAAGCTTCTAAAAAGATAGGGATTTCCCTGTAAAGTTTAAACTAGCCAGAAATGCCTTTTCCAGTGGGGTAGACGATCAACGACAGGATCAAATTTTCTTTTGAGGGAAATCATAGCACTTGTTCACCAGATTTTATCTCCCCCACCCCCGTACCATACGTAAAAACACGTTCCAACTCCGGAAGCTGCCGGACCATAGCCAAGCCTCCCTTGGTGATCTGGGTATCAACCAAATTGAGGGAAACTAAATGAGACAGGCTTAACAGGTTCTGCATGCCCTCATCAGTGACCCCAGTACCATCCAGCTTTAAAAAGGTCAGGTTAGCCAGTTTACCCACAATAGCGAGGCCCTCATCGGTGATATCAGATTCGCCCAAATCCAAGCGTGTAATTTGGTCTTGAGCCGTGAGCAATACGCGGAGGGTAGCCTGGGTCAGGCCTGCCCCCTCATATTTCACTTCCAAAAAGTGATTGTCCTCACCCAATGAATTCACCTTGAACCCCGCTTGCTGAAGCAGGTCCAGTTCGTCGGTGCTTACCTCCGCAACGCTCAGCCTCTCATACAGGGGCTTGGGCAGTAGGTCAATTCCATAGGCCATTTGAAGCAGTTGCTCCGTTTCTGCGGTTATTTTTTCTAGGGAAGATAGGCTCGCTTCCGCTGGCGCTCCCATTTCAATCCACCATTTTAGCAGGGCAATTTCTACATAACTGAGTGGCTCTCCCTTGGGCGGCATGAACTTCTTGTTTCCTTGAGGCAGGCTCACCCGCTGGAAGAGGGGACTCTCATAGGGCTTTTTGGGTTGAATGGAAGCTCCTTCTTGACCTCCAGCCAGAATTCCTCCTATGCTAGTAAGGACTAGCTTGCCTTTGGCTTTTTCCTCGTTGTGGCATGAGTAGCATTTGCGCTGTAGGATGGGCTCGATCAGGTGGGTATAAACCTCGATAGAATCAGGCTGGGTGGGCATTAGCTGGTTAGATATTCTTACAGAAGAACTATCAGATGCTTGTAGCCAGGCAGGTCCATAAGTCAATAAATAATCGCTGCCATGTGTCAGGTTGCCTCCCAGGTGACCGGTAATGGCCAGAGCTACCAGAAGCAAGAAGAGCACCATAGAAAAAAGCCGGGGGCTCGTTCGGATCTTTTTCGTTTTAATAAGCCATGCGAGGACGGAAACAGCCAAAACCCCAATGCCCATCCATTGATGCCAAAACAGGGTACGGCCTGCGTAGCTTCCATCGCTGGCCAATAATAGGCCCAAAAAGACCGATAACAGCGAGGCAGCGCCGCCTGCCAACAAAGAAAACTCAATCGCCTGATCAAGGCGCTGGGAGTACTTGGGAGACAGCCAGATCATGACTTGCATCATCATAGCTAACACCAAAAAGCCAATGGGTAAGTGAACAATCAATGGGTGGAAGCGACCCAAAAAGAGGGAAAAGTTCATGGTAAGGGAAAAATATGAGGGTTGACCTTGAAGCTTAAATCCGGTGCAGCTTGTAGGGGTACACCTTTCCGGCATTCCATTGACAGACGTAAAGATTTTTGTCCCGATCGACACAGACGTCGTGGCAATGCTTGAAGATGGGTTCTGCTTGATACAAGGGTTCTAGGGCTCCATTAGCTTTGTAAATCGGTGGGGTTCCGCCGGGATTGGAAACGACGCGGTTGCGTTTATCCAGGATAGATACAAAACCCAGGTTCATCTGCATGTTGAAATTGTCTGGCGTCATGCCAAAGCAAACTCCCGTGTAAAGTTCGTCCCCGTGGATAACCGCTCGACTCATGAAAGCGCCCGGGAGATAGAAATCTTCTAACCATTCGCCTTCCAGGCTAAATCGCTTCAGGGTACACTTGATTCGGGCCGTACAAATGAGGCTCGGGTTTTCAGGATCACGGACGTCTAGGGTCACACCATGGGCTTGCTTGAAGGCATCTTGACGCAGAAAACTATCCCCGCCAAACTTGCGGATGAATTCGCCCTGCTGATTGAACTGGAGCACAAACTGGGATCCATATCCATCGGCAACGTAAATGTCTCCCTTAGGACCAATGGCCGTCTCGGTGGGTTTGTAGGCCTGATCAGGTCGGTAGACGCCGAGATCTCGCGGGTTGGGAAGCTCCATGATTACTCGACCATCCAAAGTGGTTTTCAGAACCTTGCCTACCGCCCCTCGGCTCCCCGTGTCTGTGATGTACAAGAATTGCTCGCCTCCTTCGTCGTGGATACTGAGGCCATGCGCGGCCTTTAATTGCAGGGTCCAGCTTCCTAAGAGCTTTCCAGAGGCATCATAGATGATGACATTGTTCTTCGCGTGATTGGTGAGCAAAAATAACCTTCCCTGGGCGTCTTGCACCATTTCATGGCAGTCCTTCACGGGAGTTTGGCTCGCATCTAGCTTTCCCCAATCTTGTTCCAATCGATACGTAAAATCCCCATGCCCTAGGATGGGGCCGATCAATTGAGGGCGATGAATGATGTTGAAACTGTAGAGGGGAGCAGCTGCTCCTGCGGCTGCGGCAAGGGCTGCATTTTTCAAAAACCGACGGCGAGTAGGGGGGTTCATAGGGGGGAGTTAAGGGAGTTAAGGGAGTTAAGGGAGTTAAGGGAGTTAAGGGAGTT
>CAZFPQ010000242.1:0-10944 GCA_964521065.1 uncultured Bacteroidia bacterium
CATATTTTATGAACCCTAGCCACCTGATCGCTAAGCATCTTCGAGACTTATACCTCGGAGGCAATTGGACCGCAGTAAATGTGAAAAATACATTAGATGGGGTAGATTGGCAGATGGCTACCACAAAAGTAGAGCCGTTTCACAGCATTTTGTCCTTGCTGTACCACATGAATTATTACGTCAAGGCAGCCATTGAGGTGCTGGAAGGTAATCCTCTAACGGCCAATGATAAATATGCCTTTGACCATCCTGAAGTTCTATCTGCCACAGATTGGGAGGAATTCCTTGGTGGATTCTATGCAGAAATTGAAGATTTGGCTGTGTTGATTGAAAAGCTCCCCGCGGAAAAGTGGGAGTCTGACTTTTGGGGGGAAAAGTATGGAAACTACTATCGCAACCTTCATGGCATCATCGAACACAGCCATTATCATCTGGGACAGATCCTTTGGCTAAAGAGGATGATTCAGACTTCTTGATTTTACAGAAATAGAAGAAGGTATCATGATATCTCTCATCAAAAGATCCTGGGCATCAGAGTTGCCCAGGATCTTTTTCAATTTGTGATTTTCGACGTATTCCCAAACTCCCAAACTCTCAATCATTCCTCAACGCATCCCCAGGGTTGGCATGTGCCGCCCGGATGCTTTGCGAACTGACTGTGACCAAGGCAATGCCCATAGCGATTAGGCCTGCTATAAGAAAGGTCCAAAAGTTGATCCCAACTTTATAGGCATAGTCCTCCAACCAACGGTCCATGCTATACCAAGCGATGGGGACCGCGATTAGCAAGGCAATGCCTACTAACTTCATGAAGTCAGAGGATAGGAGCACCACTATTTGTTGAACATTGGCGCCTAGCACTTTGCGAATGCTGATTTCCTTGGTCCGTTGCTCAGCAATGAAGGCTGCCAAGGCAAATAACCCCAAACAAGCAATCAAGATGGCCAAGCTAGCAAAGGCCGCAAAAATGTTCCCAATTCGCTGCTCTTGGCTGTACATCTGGTCAAACCGCTCATCCATGAAGTTGTAATCGAAAGGCTGAGTAGGGCCCAATTCATGCCATTTGGCTTCTGCTTGAGCCAGGACCGCTTTGGCTTCTCCACTCTGAAGCCTCACGGCAAGATGCCCCGTCGCGTCCCCCACGAATAGCCCTAAAGGCGCTACTTTGGACTTCAATGATTCAAAATGGAAATTTTTGACCACCCCAATGATGGTGAATTCCTGAGAAAGCGGTTCCCCTCCATCCGATAGACCTCCGGCGAAGGTCGAAAGCCGTTTGCCAACCGGATCCTTGAATCCCCACTGCCTTGCGGCTTCTTCATTGATGATTACTGCCTGAGAATCTGTGGGGAAATCTAGGGAAAAATCGCGCCCTTCAAGGATCTCCATGCCCATGGTTTGAACGAAATCGTGGTCGCCTCGCCAGAATTGCATGACAACCGAGGTTTCTTCATTCCGGTTGCCTTCTGGCCAAAAGGCTGTATTGCTCCGGTCGGAACCACTCACAGGAAGAAAGGAAGTAAGGGTGGCTTTTTCTACCGCTGGCATCTGCAACATGGCTTGCTTAAAGGCCCTCGCATTATCCCCGCCAAGGCTATATGGATCTTCTATGATGAGAACCTGCTCTTTGTTGAACCCAAGCTTGGTGTCTTGGACAAAGTTCAATTGGCGGTAAACGACCGTGGTCGAAACGATAAGTACGATGGAGGTGGTGAATTGAAAGACCACCAGTGCTGAGCGCATTTGTCCACTTCTGACCCCTCTGCTAACGGCTCCTTTAAACACATCGACGGGCTTAAAAGCAGATAGGAAAAAGGCTGGATAAAGTCCTGCAATAAGGCCGATGATGATCACTCCAGTGAGCATTCCCGGAATAAACCGCCAACTGCTCCAAGGTAAATGTAAACTCTTATCCGCTAATTCGTTGAAGCTTGGTAGTAAGAAATCTGCGAGCAGCAATCCTATCGCAAAAGCAATCAGGGTCACCATGATAGACTCAGAGAGGAACTGAGCGATCAGGTGGTGACGCTGAGATCCCAAAGCCTTCCTAACCCCAACTTCCCTAGCCCGGTTTGCAGACCGAGCGGTGGAAAGATTCATAAAGTTGATGCAGGCAATCAATAATATGAATAAAGCTATGGCTGAGAAAATGTAGACGTAATTCAGATCCCCCCCTGGTTCTTGGTCATAAACATAATCGGCACTGCCTAAGTGAATGTCCGCAAGGGGTTGCAAATAATAATGGATATGGTTACCGGAGTTCTTCATCTCCTCCATGGTGCTTCCCACAAATTGCTGAATCTGAGGACCTACGTATTTTGCAATTACCTCCTCAAGTTGTTGATCAACCAATTCGGGGGAAGTGCTTTGCTCCAATTCTAGGTAAGTGTAAAAGTTATGACTTAGCCATTCCTGATTTTTTGACTCTTCCAAGGTCTCCATTGCCAGCGCCATGTTGACGTGAAAGTGAGAGTTACCTGGAAGATCCTCAAATACACCTACGATTTTCCATTCCGAATCGTCATTCAAGATTAAGTTCTTGCCTAAGGCAGATTCATGGGGAAAATACTTTTCCTTTAGACTTTGGCTAATGGCCAGGGTTTGTGGCGCTTCCAGCCCTTCTATGGGGTTTCCTTCAAGGATTTCAAAGGTCAAGAGTTCGAATAAGCTTGCGTCAGTATAGTACACATCCGACTCTGATATGTTGGTGACATTTTCGCCCGGACGGCGCACCAAACGAGTGCCTGTAGCGCGCATTCTTCCTGCCTTGCTGACACCAGGAATGTCTTGCAACATCGCTTCTTTCAAAGGTGCCGGCATATTAGGACCCTTGAATTCCAGCTCCCCAAACTTAAGGTCAGTGATGGCCCGATAGATTTGGTCCGAGTTTTCATGGAATTTATCATAACTGAGCTCATCAATTACCCAAAAGGTAATCAACAAGCAGCAGGCGATTCCTACCGATAAACCAAGGATATTGATAGCGGCATAAAACTTCTGCTTGATCAGGTTGCGAAAAGCAGTTTTGAGGTAGTTCCGTAACATAGCAATGGGTTGATGAAGTTCTGACTCAAAAACTAGATGAGCATATTCTCCTCATCGTTGCACGAAAGTCTTGGTCAAAGTTGCTGATAGCCAGTTGGTTATGAATCTGTGCAAAACGCATAGATAACCCAGCTCACCAAGTACTTGGAGAGTACCCATTTCAACTGAAGAATCAGTGAAATGGTCAGGTCGGCCTTAAGTCGCCTCTTAAATGTGGTTAGAGATCTTGTTTTCGGATACCACTTTGCCGTCCAGCAAGCGAATGATCCGGTGGCCAAATTCTGCGTTGCGGGGTGAGTGAGTTACCATCACCACAGTAGTACCCTGCTCGTTCAAGGTAGTGAGCATCTTCATGACATCATCTCCATTGGACGTATCGAGGTTACCTGTGGGCTCATCCGCTAGGATTAAGCGAGGCTCATTCACGATGGCGCGAGCTACGGCGACCCGTTGTTGCTGACCACCAGACAACTGCTGTGGAAAGTGATTGCGGCGGTGCATCATGTTCATTTTTTCCAAGACATTTTCAACCCGCTCTTTGCGGTCACTGGATTTCATCTTGGTATAAATGAGGGGCAACTCTACGTTTTCAAAAACGGTGAGCTCGTCGATGAGGTTAAAGCTCTGGAATACGAAACCAATGTTTTCTTTGCGGAGATTGGCCCGCTGACGTTCGTTGAACTTGGATACTTCTTGATCCCCAAAATAGTACTCTCCCCCGCTAGGATTGTCGATCAAGCCCAGGATATTCATCAGGGTTGATTTTCCACAACCGGAAGGCCCCATGATCGAGAGAAATTCTCCTTCCTTGATTTCAATGGATACTTCGTTCAGAGCGGTGGTTTCTATTTCCTCTGTACGATAAACTTTGGTCAGGTCGACGGTGCGAATCATAGGGATCTAAATTTGGTGGAAAATTCTTGGGACGTGGTTGAAGATGTAGTAGAGGTTCAATTTCAGGATTTGAAGAATTCACACGGTACAGGTGAGCATTCTAATTGAAATGGATCCTCTTGCGTATGTGGTGGCCAATGAGCTAACTGAAGTTAAGCGAATTTTTTCCGCTATTCTTGCAAAATCAGTTCTTCGGCATCGTTGAACATATCGTAGCTGCTGGTGATAACTTTTTCTCCAGGGCTTAGGCCTTCCATCACTTCGTAATGGCGATCGCTCTGGCGATTGATGCGTATATCTCGCTTATAAGCCGTAGTCCCATCCTCGTTGAGGACATAAATATAATTCCCACCATTGCTGGTATAGAAACCTCCCCGAGGAATGAGTATGGCTTGCGTTTCATCGCTGAGTGCCAATCTTATTTGTAGATTTTGGCCTCGCTTGATCAAGTTTGGGGACTCTCCTACGAAATCCATATCAACCTCAAAAGATCCATTGGTGGCATTGGGATAGACCTTGGTGATGATCAATTGATGGGACTGCCCATCAAAAGTGAATTGTCCTCTAAGTCCTGCATTTATGCGATTGATGTAGTGTTCATCGATTTGAGCCCTTACCTGAAAAGAGCTGGTGTCATCTACTTGCGAAACCCGCTGACCTTGGGCAATCTGCTGGCCTAATTCAGCTTCTACCGTAGAAAGCAATCCATCTATGGGAGCCGTAATGGTCAGATTGGCTAAGCTGCGTTGGATAGCGTCGAGGTTGCGATCCACCAATCCCAAAGATTTGTCTACCTGAGTAAGCTGCTGAATCCGCAAGATGGAATCTTTTTCGATCCGCTCAATCATGAGCTGTTCACGACGGATAAATTGGTCATAGTTATTCTTCAGCGTAAGAAATTCTTGTTCAGAAATTACGCTGTCATCAAATAGCTGCTTGCTTCTGCGGAACTGCTGCCCTAAGTCTTGAACTTGAAAGTGAAGCTGAGCCAACTGATCTTTGAGTGTCAACTCGCTGGTAGCTAAGGTGATTTTGGTATTTCTTAACTGGTCCGCCTGCTCCAATAGATTGGTTTGCAGGTTCATGTAGTTCAATTCTAAGCCTGGGTTGGTTAGCCTTAGTATAATGTCCCCAGCCTCAACCGTTTCTCCACCCCGTAGAAAAATCTCTTTTACTTGACCCCCCTCAATAGCGGTGACTTGGACGGCATTTTTGGAGCGGACTGTGCCATTAATTGGAATTTTTTCTTGAAAAGGGCCTTCTTGTACGGTGGCAATAGAAAGCCGCTCTTTCTGAACCTTCAAGCGAGAACGTCCCATGCTACTCATGGCTAACGCGATGAGGGCAATGATTAATAGGGGAAGCCCTACGTAGAGGGCAATTTTCCTAGGAGTCCATTTTTTCTTTTCTATTACTCGATCCATGAGGTCAGGCTAGCGGGGTCAATATCTCAGTTGATTTGTCATTTTATGCAAATCCAACAAGTATGCCATCCTGTTAATGCGTTGATTACTAGTATCTTGTGTAGCTTTTTGAGCCGATTATCTCTATGCCTTGTTCCAGGGTGATACAAATGATTGTTTCAATACGGGACACTTGACCAGAGTTGGGATCAAACAGGAGGAGAACCTTTTTTGCAAAGATCAAAAATTTCCAAGTTTCGGACTTGAACCTGGTTGCATATTTTAGCATAATGTAAACCAACGGATCCATTGTTCAATGGATGTCATGGGGCCATTTCTCTTTGAAATCTTATTTTGTAAGGTATTCATCAATGCCAAGTGCTCACCCATGGATTTGCCCTCTTGTGTGCACTCATTAAACCTTATCAAGTAGAGGGCGTTCAAAAAGGGGGATATTTTGAGCCAGCGATCTTCATCCATCTCCTCAAAACCAAAGGTATATGTTCAAATTTTTTCGAAAAAATGGTCATGACAAGGCCAAGCCTACTTCTCTAAAGCTAGTTGATATAGATGGCACTCCTCTTGAAGTAGGTGATTTTGTTTTGTCATTGCGTTACGATCTTGGGACCTGTCGCTTACTGGAAGGGGAAGAAACTGGATATGAATATGAGTCCCTGTCGTCAGGGCAAAAAGTGTCTTATGCAAGGATGGTTGATGCGGCGACTACCTACCAAAAGGTCCGCAAAATCAAACAGCCTAGCTAGTTAGCGATACATCGACCAGTTTCGATTGGCCTGTCCAAATTTGAAGAGGGCAACGAATACCGATCCTCCAATGATGTTACCAATGGTTGCCCAAACTTGGAAATGAAGGTAATCGGTTACACCTAGTTCATGGCTTATTACAGTTCCGCAGAATACTTCGATCGAACCTACAATTGAATGATGTAAACCTGCAATTCCGATTACAACAGTGACTATGATGACGGCGAGCATACGACTTATCGTTTCTTGAGATGCTCCGACCAACCAAGTCAATAGCCCCATAAGCCACCCCGCTAACACACCACTACCCAAAATTGCCCACCAGTTGAAGTGAATCATTTTTTCGGCTAAGTGTACCAAGGCATCTTCCTTGATGATGCCTAGCTCTGGTCCGATTAGGATGAGCAAAAGACCTATTAAGTATCCCCCGAGTAGATTGCCTCCAAAAATGGTACCCCATAGTTTCCCCAAATCCATCAAACTCACCTTTCGAGCTAAAACAGGAAGTAGGGATAGGTCAGTGTGTTCGGTGAATAATTCTGATCGTCCAATGACGACAAAAATAAACCCAATTGGATAGGCAAAAGCGAGCACGAGGTGCATGCTAACTTCGGATATACTTTCAGAAAGTAGAGAGTACAGTACTCCCATTAGCAACACACTGAAGCCTACTTCCATCCCCCCAGTTAGAGCCGAAATAAAAGTTTGTTTTCTAGGCCTACGGTATTCATGCAGGCCTGCTTCTGTTAGCTCTGAAAGGATAGTATTGGCTTCCTTTGGCTTATTTTCTGACTTTACCTCTTGGACTACAGAACGATTAGATGTCTTTTTTCGGTGGCTAAAAGAGGTCAAGGTGAAGTTGGCTTAGGGTTTATTATACCGAGGATTACCTATACCAACTAATTTCAGTCAGGGAAGGTTTAATATGAATCAATCTTCCACCTCTTCGGTCGAAAGCTCACTACTCAAGTAAAGCCTAGCCCCTAATCGGATAATGCCGTATATCTCCTCTTCTTCCTCATCATTGGCAAAAATCTTGAGGGTATAGTTTTGCCCTGGCTTCAGACTCAAGTCCTTAAGCACGATCTGATTGACGGTGTAATCAACTTCATTTCCTACGGGGTAACCAAGCCACTGGCCATCCTGCTTGATAAGTAAATCCGCTTTGTATTCTGTTACTTGGTGGGTCTCCCGATCTTCCAAAGTCATGAAAAGTGGGATGCTACTTTGATTGATACTTTGATCATAGGTCAAAGCAAATTCCAGGGCAGTGTTGACTTCCGGTTCTGGGTGAGAAAAGCGAATTTGAAATTCTACCGGCTCGGAAAAATACAAGGTCAAGGTGTCTAATTCTGCCTGCCCCACCCAAATAGGCCGAATATCGGCACAGCCACCTGCCAAAAATATGGTAGCGATAAGAATGAGTTGAGTAAAAAAGGAGGCAGTTTTGATCATGTATGTGATATATTTATTTCCAAGTACAAAAATAACAGATAATTTGAATAAAAATGTTTTTGGCGCGTAATCTCAGCATAAACTTTTGACGGCCTCAGTCCCCATTGGTGACCCAGTGGGAAAAAGATATGCAAGAGTAATCATGCTAAATCTAGCTCAAGAGGAGAAAAAAAGACTCTTTATTCCTCTATGAGGAAATATATTCTGCAAAGAAATTATTCTTGAGCCTGAGCCATTTCCAACACATACAGCAAATCATAAGGATCATATCGCAAGCTCAATTTCCCTTTCACGGTGATTCTCTGATCTAACCGATAGGGTCCCTGCCCGGGGTTAAGCTGCAGCTGTATGACGGATTCTCGGCCCGCACCCCCACAGAAGAAACAATTGGCATAAGGAAACGCGCTCAATACATACTCCCGCCCTTCTGTATCAATAGGAATGGCAAAACCCGTTATTTCCACCCACTTGCCTTCTAAAACCATGACTTCTTCTGAAAATTGAGGCAAGGATACGGGGTAATTAGAACCTTCAATTTTTTGGGTAGCGTAAGAAATCTCTTGCAAGGTCAACCAATTAATGGGTTCCTGTCCCAAGGTAGAGAGGGGAGTACCCACGGTTATGGACAAAATGAAGGCGATGAGAATCCATCGATGAGGGGATGAGCCATTGCCTATCAGGCTAACATGTTGAAACAATGGATAAATATGATCTTGCTTTGCCAGTTCGGACTGCTTTTCGCAGCATTTGACCATTCAGATTGAACCCGATGTGGTATTATTACAAAGATAGGGGAAAAGTGTTTCGTTCCGCAGCCCCGCCTCATCTCCTTTCCATTTTCTTTAGTGAAAAAATATGTTGAGAAATTACCTCCGTACTGCCTGGCGTAATTTGATTCGAAGCCGGGCGTACACGCTGATCAACTTACTGGGATTGGCCTTGGGTATGGCCAGTTGCCTACTGATCGTGTTGTACGTTCAACATGAACTGGCCTATGACAGTTTTCACGAACAAAAAGATCGGATCTATCGCGTATCCTCCGATATGTCGATGGGCGGAAATCAGGATCACTACGCCATGGCGGGCATGGCGGTGGGGCCTACCCTGGCGGAACTCTACCCTGAAGTTGATACCTTTACTCGGTTTCTCTACAGCAGCAATCGGCGAACCTTGCGTTTTGCTGATCAAGTATTCAAAGAAGAGCGCATTTTCTTGGCCGATGCTCAGGTTTTTGAGGTGTTTTCATACCCTTTAACTCTGGGAGATCCTCAGACTGCCTTGCAGCGTCCCAATACCATGGTGCTAACCGAAAGTTTAGCCCGGAAATACTTCTCCGATGAAGATCCAATGGGAGAGCGTATCCAGGTAGACCAGAGTTTCTATGAAGTTACAGGGGTGATGCGGGACTTGCCCGATAACTCGGATTTTCGCTTTCAGGCGCTCTTGTCCATGAGTACACTTCCTGATCCAATGGCCCAAGCCTTTAGCCAAGACTGGGGACGGGTGATTTTTTATACCTACTTGCTCTTCGATCGAGTTGAATCCGTATCTGGGTTTGATCAAAAATTAGCTGATTTTGTGGATGATCGGGTCTTACCCTTTTGGGAGGAAAATGGGGTCACAGGTAGCATGACCTACCACCTGACTCCTCTGACAGAGTTACACTTTCGTACAGATATGAATTATGATACCCCAAAAGGCAATGCTTCTTACCTATATATATTTTCACTGGTAGCGGTCTTCATTCTGCTTATCGCCTGTTTTAACTACATCAATCTTGCCATTGCCCAAAGTGCTCGGCGTAGTGTAGAGGTGGGTATCCGAAAGGCGACAGGAGCCAGCCGTGGTCAATTATTGGGGCAGTTTCTAGGGGAGTCTTTTTTGCTTTCCTTCCTGGCTTTGATCCTTGCGGTTCTATTGGTAGAATTGGCCTTGCCGGTCTTCAACCAAATAGCAGGGAAGTCATTTTCCTCCTTAGAGGTATTTTCACTGCCAATGGTGGCAAGCATGATGGGGATCACCCTTTTGACAGGCTTAGCTGCGGGGAGCTATCCTGCGATTTTCCTTGCTCGGCTAAAACCTGTTACCGTTCTCAAGGGGCAGTTATCACTTGGTGGTCGTCACTGGTTAAGAAGAACCCTGGTCGTAATTCAATTCAGCATCTCTATTGCGCTAATTGTGGGCACTTTGGTCATACAAGATCAAATGCACTTCCTCCAAGATCGGGACCTGGGATTTCGACAGGACCAAATGCTGGTCGTAGAGGTTCCCTTTGACAGCGCTTCTCAAGCAGGCCTGCCTGCCCTTCGTCAGCAGCTGTTGCAGCACCCCGCAGTCAAGTCGGTGGCTGCTGCCCGTAATGGCCTTCCAGGTGAAGATCCGGGTTCATTACTGATGCGAATTGAGCAAGATGGTCAATTAAGGGAAGACCAATTCAGCATCATCTTCGTGGACGATCGTTATTTCGAGACTTTGGGCATAGAGGTCACTCAGGGCCGAGCGTTTGATCCAGAACAATCTACCGACCCTCAGCAGGCTTTTATGGTCAATGAGACCTTTGTCCAGAAAATAGGTTGGCAAGACCCGCTTGGTAAGCGCATGCAGTGGGGGCTTATGGCCAATAACCAGGCTGCCAATGATGGGAAGGTAATCGGAGTCGTAAAAGATTTTCATTACACTTCATTACACAATCCCATTGAGCCACTGGTGCTACTTTATGCTCCACAGGGCTTGAATCGATTGTTAGTTGAACTGGAGGGGGACAAGGTCCAGGCTGGTCTATCTTATGTAGAGGGAATTTGGCGTGAAAGGGCTAATAACCAGCCATTTGACTACTTTTTCCTAGATCAAATGTTTGCTGAGCAGTACGCGGAAGAGGGTCGTTTGATGCAACTTTTTACCTACTTCAGCTTGTTAACCATTTTAATTGCTTGCATGGGACTTTTTGGCCTAGCGAGTTTTATCACCAAGCAAAGGACCAAGGAGATCGGCATCCGAAAGGTCTTGGGTGCTGGGCGCAGTCAAATCTTGTTTCTCCTGGTCAAGGATTTTACCATTCTGGTTTTAGTGGCTGTGCTCATCGCTTCAGCCGGGGCCTGGCTTGGGTTGACCAAGTGGCTATCTGGTTTTGCCTTCCGAGCAGATATGCCCTTATGGGCCTATCTTTTGGCAGGCACTGTGGCTCTGTTGATGACCGTGTTGGCAACCAGTTATCACTCCCTAAGGGTTTCTAGGGCTAATCCGGCTGATGCCCTTAGGCACGAATAAAAACAGCGGGGCGCTTTAGAGGACCGCCAAAAGCTTTTTAATATGGGTTTCCTTACCAATTGGAGTGTCGCCTTTCCGATAAACCGGAATCTTCGAGCCGCGGGCCTTACTTTTTT